>DATIEQ010000198.1:0-9201 GCA_035455665.1 Gammaproteobacteria bacterium
GCGGCGCCGACCCTGGTGCTCGCCGGGGCGGGGAGCGGCAAGACCCGCGTCCTGGTGCACCGCATCGCCTGGCTGCTGCAGGTGGAGCAGGCCTCACCCTTCGGTATCCTCGCGGTCACCTTCACCAACAAGGCGGCGGGCGAGATGCGCGCCCGGGTGGAGAAGCTGCTCGGGGCTTCCGCCGGCGGCATGTGGATCGGCACCTTCCATTCCATCGCCCACCGGTTGCTGCGCATGCACTGGCGCGAGGCGGGCCTGCCCCAGACCTTCCAGATCCTGGATGCGGAGGACCAGTACCGGCTCATCCGCCGTGTACTGAAGGCCCTCGAGCTCGACGAGACCCGCTACCCGCCGCGCCAGGCCCAGTGGTTCATCAACTCCCGCAAGGACGACGGCCTGCGGTCGAAGCACATCCCCGCCAGCGAGGATCCGTTCCAGATGACCCTGCTCAGGGTCTACCGCGCCTACGAGGAGGCCTGCGAGCGCGGCGGCCTCGTGGATTTCGCCGAGCTCCTGCTCCGTTCCCACGAGCTGTTCCTCAAGAACGAGCAGCTGCTGGAGCACTACCGCCGCCGTTTCCGCCACATCCTGGTGGACGAGTTCCAGGACACGAACGCGATCCAGTACGCCGCGGTGCGTCTCCTGGCGGGCGAGCGGGGCGTGCCCTTCGTGGTGGGCGACGACGACCAGTCCATCTACGCCTGGCGCGGCGCCAAGATCGAGAACATCCTGCGTTTCGAGAAGGACTACCCTGCGACCCGCATCATCCGCCTGGAGCAGAACTACCGCTCCACCGGCAACATCCTCAAGGCGGCGAACTCGCTCATCGCCCACAACTCGACCCGCCTCGGCAAGAACCTGTGGACCGCGGGTGCCGAGGGGGTGCCGATCCGCGTCTACGCCGCCTACAACGAACAGGACGAGGCGCAGTTCGTGATCGCGCGCATCAAGCACTGGCAGGAGCAGGGCGGCGTGCGCCGCGAGGTGGCGGTGCTGTACCGCTCCAATGCCCAGTCGCGGGTGTTCGAGGAGCTGCTGCTCTCCCAGGCCATCCCCTACCGGGTGTACGGCGGCCTGCGCTTCTTCGAGCGGCAGGAGATCAAGGACGCACTCGCGTATCTGCGCCTGGTGGAGAACCGCGACGACGACGCTTCCTTCGAGAGGATAATCAATATACCCACCCGCGGCATCGGCGCCCGCAGCGTCGAGCTCCTGCGGGACGCGGCGCGCCGCGACTCCCTTTCCCTGTGGAAGGCGCTGCAGGGTCTGCTGGAGGACAAGGAACTCCCGGCGCGGGTGGCGGGCGCGTTCCGCGGCTTCGCCAAGCTGATCCACGACCTCGACACCGCCGTGCGCGGCCTGACGCTCTTCGAGCAGGTGGACCATGTGATCCACGCGAGCGGGCTCGTCGCGCACTACAAGGCGGAGAAGGGCGATCGCGGCGAGGCGCGTGTCGAGAACCTGGAGGAGCTGGTGAGCGCCGCCCGGGGTTTCGAGCCGGAGGATCTGGAAGGGATGACCGCGCTCTCTTCGTTCCTCTCCCACGCCGCCCTCGAGGCGGGTGAGGGCCAGGCGGAAGCCTGGGAGGACTGCGTGCAGCTCATGACGCTGCACTCCGCCAAGGGGCTCGAGTTCCCGCTGGTGTTCATCTGCGGCATGGAGGACGGGCTCTTCCCCCACGAGCGTTCCAGCGACGACCTGGAGGGTCTCGAGGAGGAACGGCGCCTGTGCTACGTGGGCATGACCCGCGCCATGCGCGAGCTCTATATGAGTTACGCCGAGCAGCGGCGGCTGCACGGGGTGGACAACTATGGCGTGCCGTCCCGTTTCTTAAGGGAGCTGCCGCCGGAGGTGGTGGAGGAGATCCGTCCGCGGGTGCAGGTGGCGCGGCCCTACGGCGCACCCAGCGCCGCACTCCTCCCCCAGGCCCCCTTGGGGCTGAAGCTCGGCCAGCGCGTGCGGCACCCGAGCTTCGGCGAGGGCGTGGTGCTGGATTACGAGGGCGACGGCCCCCACGCGCGGGTGCAGGTGAACTTCAAGTCCGCCGGTTCCAAATGGCTCGTCGTCGCTTACGCTAACCTAGAGACGTTGTAGTCGAAGGAGCATGATCATGGCCGACAGCAAGAAGCGGGGCCTGCGTGACCGGCGACGGCCGAGCGACACCCTCATGGGCCACGACGCCTGGAAGGTGTTCCATTACATGGCGGAGTTCGTGGAAGGCTTCGAGAAGCTGACGCCCATCCGGCCCGCCGTGAGCGTGTTCGGTTCCGCCCGCACCAAACCGGGGCATCCCCACTACGCCCTGGCGGAGAGCCTCGGGCGCTTGCTGTCGGACGCCGGTTTCGCGGTGATCACCGGCGGCGGACCCGGCATCATGGAGGCGGCCAACAAGGGCGCCTACGCGGGCAAGTCGCCGAGCGTGGGCCTCAACATCGAGCTGCCCCACGAGCAGCACGCCAACCATTACCAGGACGTGCCGCTCAGTTTCCGGCATTTCTTCGCCCGCAAGGTGATGTTCGTGAAATACGCCGCCGCCTACGTGGTGCTGCCCGGCGGTTTCGGCACCTTGGACGAGATGGCGGAGATACTCACCCTGTTGCAGACCGGCAAGAGCCGCAAGATCCCCATCATCCTGGTGGACACGAAGTTCTGGAGGGGCTTCCTGGACTGGATGCGGTCGGAGATGCTGCGGGGAGGCATGGTCGACGAGAAGGATTTCGAGCTGTTGACCGTGGTGGATACCGCGAAAGACGCGCTACAGGTCATCCGCAGCCACTACAAGAAGCATGAGATGGAGCCTTCCGAGGCGGAAGCCGATCTGATGGCCAAACTCTAAGCCGTCTCAACGGCTTAGTCTTCGGTGTTTGATTTGTTTACGTCTAAGCCATCCAACGTCGACGAGTAGTCCGTTTCGAGGACTTGCTTCGCACGCGCCGCGTCTCCCCGGCTCACCTTGAGCTTGATGCCCCCCAGGGCGATGGCGTAGAGCCAGTCCATCTGCACCATGTGGTCGTCGAAGAGCTCGGCGCGGATGCCTTCCGCCTCGAGGCGGCCGAGGGCGATATGGGCGGCGGTGACGCTGTCGTAGGTGGCGACCGTGACGTAGCCCGCCTCAAGTACCGGACGCGGGCGATAGGCGCGACGTGCCGTGCGTAACGCGGGCAGCAGCGTGCGGATCATCCGGGTCAGGGCGGCGAAGGCGACCACGGGTCTCTCCCCTATACCGATAGGGCCTGCTCTTGATTAAAGCACAAGAAGAACTACGGAACGGCGGATTGAAGGCGGTGTCGGGAACACCGCTCGCAAATCAGGCACTCTAAGTGCCTGATTTGGCGGAGACATGTCCGAGCTTGCCTCGGACATGTCGAGTCCGGAAAAGTCCAAGGAAGGGCTTTTCCGGAAGCAATAAAAAAGACCCCGGCGGTAAGGGGGACCGCCGGGGTAGAGCCTTCTTGGCTGGAGGTGATTGATGCTACTCACATCAACTGATGGGCGCTGCGTCCTTGCGTCCAACCCCGCCCCGGTCCTCATACATCCTTGTCCCGCCATTCCATGGCGGTTGGGGTGAGTGTTAATCTGACAAAGCCTCGAGGCGGGCACAGTCAGGGGAATTGGACATATCTTGTAGGCTCAGACCTACACGTCGCTTAGCTCAATCCCTACTAAACGCTTTAAAATACATAGGCTTATACCCTTAAAAGTGAGCGGCCGTCCCATGGCAGAGCTCTATCCAGCCCTGGAACCCTATGCCAGCCACCGCCTGGCGGTGGATCCGCCCCATGAGCTCTACGTGGAGGAATGCGGCAACCCCAAGGGCTTGCCGGTGGTCTTCATCCACGGCGGACCGGGGGGCGGCTGCAACGGCGACAGCCGCCGCTACTTCGATCCCGCGCGTTACCGCATCGTGCTCTTCGACCAGCGCGGTTGCGGCCGCTCCCGGCCCCACGCGGAGCTCGGCCACAACACCACCCAGGACCTCGTGGCCGACATGGAGCGCATCCGCGCGCAGCTCGGCATCGAGCGCTGGCTGGTGTTCGGCGGCTCCTGGGGTTCGACGCTCGCGCTCGTGTACGCCGAGACCCATCCCGAGCGGGTGCAAGCGCTGGTGCTGCGCGGCATCTTCCTCGCCACCCAGGCGGAACTCGACTGGTTCTATCAGCAGGGTATCAACAACATCTTCCCGGATCACTTCCAGGACTTCACGGCGGCGATCCCCGTACCGGAGCGGGCCGACCTCCTACGGGCCTACCACCGGCGGCTCACGAGTCCCGATGAGGAGGTGCGCCGCCGCGCCGCGGAAGCCTGGTCGCTCTTCGAAGCGCGCTGCTCGACGCTGCTGCCGAGCGAAGCTACCGTCAACCATTTCACGGAACCGGAAGTCGCCATGGCCATCGCGCGGCTCGAATGCCACTACTTCGTGAACGGCTGCTTCCTGGCCGAGGATCAGATCATCCGCGACGTGGGCCGGGTGCGGACCATCCCCGGCGTCATCGTGCAGGGCCGTTACGACGCGGTCTGCCCACCGGTCTCCGCCTGGCGCTTGAAACGGGCCTGGCCGGAGGTGGAGCTCACGCTCGTCCCGGACGCGGGCCATGCCGCGAGCGAGGTCGGGAACCGCTCCGCCCTGGTGCAGGCCACGGATCGTTTCGCCCGTCTGCTGGAGGCGAAGTGATCGCGCTCCTGCAGCGGGTGAGCGAGGCCTCGGTCGCGGTGCACGGGCTCAAGGTCGCCGGCATAGGCCGGGGCCTGCTGGTGCTGGTCGCGGTGGAGCGGAGCGATACGACCGCCCAAGCGGACCGGCTGCTGGAGCGGCTGCTCGCCTACCGGGTGTTCCCGGACGGGGAGCAGCGCATGAACCTGGATCTCAAGCAGGCGGGGGGCGGACTGTTGCTGGTGCCGCAGTTCACCCTGGCGGCCGACACCCGCAAAGGCAACCGGCCGAGTTTCACCCCCGCGGCTACGCCCGAGGACGGCGAGCGCCTGTTCCGCTACCTGTGCACGGAGGCGGCGACCCGCCACGCACCGGTGGGCTGCGGCGTGTTCGGTGCGGACATGCAGGTGGCCCTGGTGAACGACGGTCCGGTGACCTTCTGGCTCCAGGCCCGGCCGGAGGAGACGGGGGGAACGGCCACGGATTGACCCAGGGCGGGTTTCGCCTATGCTATGGCTATAGCAAACCCAGGCCACTCAGCTCCGAACCCGATCGCCTCATCCGCCCGCCGCGCGTCTCCCCCAAGGACCCCTCGCACCGCCGACCCGTCATGCTGCTGATACCGTCCATCGAACTCAAAGGCGGAAAATGCCTGCGTCCCGGCAAGGCGTCGGGCACGGCGTTCCCCGACGATCCGGCGGCGCTCGCGCAGCAATGGGTGAAGGCCGGCGCGCGACGCCTGCACCTCTCGGACCTGGACAGCGCCAACGGCAAGGCGGCGAACGCCGCCGCGGTGGAGAAGATCGTCGCCGCCTGCCCGGAGGTGCCGGTGCAGGTGAGCAGCGGTGTGCGCAGCGAGGAAGGCGTAGCCGCCTACATCGAGGCCGGCGCCCATTTCGTGGTGCTCGGCATGCGGGCGCTCACCACGCCGCACGTCGTCAACGACCTGTGCCTGGAGTTCCCCGGCCACATCATCGTCGGACTCGAGGCGCGCGGCGGCAAGCTCGCGAGCGAGGGCTGGTCGAAGCTCTCCGACAACGACCCGGCGAAGGCCGCGGAGCACCTGCAGCGGGAGGGTGCCGCCGCCCTCGTCTACGCCGAGACCTCGGCCAAGGGCGTCAGCGTGGACGGCGCCTGCATCGAGGGCGCGGCCGAGCTCGCGCGGGCGGTGGCGATCCCGGTGATCGCGGCGGGCGGCGTGGCCACGCTCGCCGACGTGCGCAAGCTCTGCACCCCGGCGACGGAGGGGCTGCTGGGGGCCATCATGGGTCAGGCCCTCTACGAGGGCGGATTGGAGTTCGGCGCCGCCCAGAAGCTCGCCGATACGCTCGCACGCTGACGCGTACTCGCTCTATCCACGGCGCGGTTTTTATTCCCGGTTTTTGATGTTTCCCGCGACGGTGCAAGGACGGCCGGCGGGGGTAAAATGAGCCTCCTCAACCATTCCAGACGGACGCCGGGCGCGTCCGCGGGGCCCGTCCATGGAACTCAGCGTCGGCAAACTCCTGCTCCTGCTCATCATCATCGTGCTGGTGTTCGGCACCAGCAAGCTGCCGAAGATCGGCGAAGACCTCGGCAAGGCGGTGCGCGGCTTCAAGAAGTCCATGCACGAGGGCGAGAACGCCCCGCCGGCCAAAGACGTGGACAAGGACCCGCCGGGCAGCGGCACGCACTGACCCCTCATGTTCGAAGGCAGCTTCTGGGAGCTCTCGCTCATCTTCGTGCTGGCGCTGGTGGTCTTCGGACCGGAGCGCCTGCCGGGGCTCGCGCGCACGCTCGGGCTCTGGGTCGGGCGCGCGCGGGCCATGCTGCGCGGCTTCAACGAGCAGATCGAGCGTGAGCTGGCCGCCGAGGAGATGAAGCGTGTTGCGGCTGCGGCCCGCGAGCCGCTCGAGTCCGCGTCCGAGGCGGTGAAGCATGACCGCGCCTCCGGATAAGGATCCCGCCCCCGCCGTCGTCAGCCCCACGCTGATCGCGCACCTCCTGGAACTCCGCCACCGCCTGCTGCACGCGGTGGCGACCCTGCTGGCGATCTTCTTCTGCCTGTTCCCGTTCCAGAACCGGGTGTTCGAGTGGGTGGCGCTGCCCATGCTGAAGAAGCTGCCCGCAGGCAGCAGCATGATCGCCACCGGCGTCGCCTCGCCCTTCATGACGCCCATGAAGCTCACCCTGGTGGTGGCGCTGTTCCTGGCGGTGCCGGTGTTCCTCTACCACCTGTGGCGCTTCATCTCGCCCGCCTTATATAAGAGCGAGCGGCGCATGTTCCTGCCGCTCTTGGTCTCCAGCGTGCTCTTGTTCTACGCCGGCGTCGCCTTCGCCTACTTCGTGCTGTTCCCCGTGGCCTTCGCCTTCCTCACCACCGCGGCGCCGGCGGGCGTCAAGGTGATGACCGACATCAACGCCTACCTCGACTTCGTGCTCACCATCTTCTTCGCCTTCGGCATCGCCTTCGAGGTGCCGGTGGCCATCGTGCTCCTGGTGTGGGCGGGATTCACCTCGCCGGGGCGCCTCAAGAAGATCCGCCCCTATGCGCTGGTGGGTGCGTTCTTCGTCGGCATGCTGCTCGCGCCGCCGGACGTCGTGTCCATGACGCTGCTGGCGGTGCCCATCTACCTGCTCTACGAGCTCGGCATGATCATGGCGCGCCTCTTGGTGCCCGGTTCCCGGGAAGTGGATGCGCAGCGCGAGCAGGAGGACGGAACGTAGTTTTACCCGTTTTCTGTTGACTCGCATGCGTCAAACCCGGATGCTCAGCCGCAGCCTGTATCCTGAGTCGGGGTAGACCATGACGACTGCCGCTCCCGCGACCCGTACCTTCCTCGGCCACCCCATCGGCCTCGTGACCTTGTTCTTCACGGAGGCCTTCGAGCGCTTCAGTTACTACGGCCTGCGCGCCATGCTGATCCTGTACCTGGGCGACGCGGTTCTGAAACACCGTGGCGGCCTGGCGCTCAACGACCAGCAAGCGGCCGGCATCTACGCCCTCTACGTGGGTTTCGTCTATCTGCTGGCGCTCCCCGGCGGCTGGATCGCGGAGCGGCTCATCGGCCAGCAGCAGGCGGTGTTCTACGGCGCGCTCCTCATCGCCGCCGGACAGTTCGCCCTGGCGCTGCCTACGGGCGGGCTGCCATTCGCCTGCCTCGGCCTGGTGCTGGTCGTGCTCGGCACGGGGCTCCTCAAACCCAATGTCAGCGTGATGGTAGGCCAGCTCTATCCCGAGGGCGGGGTGCGCCGCGATGCCGGGTTCTCCATCTTCTACTCCGGCATCAACTTGGGCGCGTTCGTGGGGCCGCTCCTCGTCAGCCCCATCGCCGAGAATTCCGATTGGCACTGGGGGTTCTTCATCTGCGGCTGTGCCATGCTATTGGGCGCGCTCTGGATACGCTTCACGCGCCACTGGCTGGCCGGCGCCGGCGCCGTGCCCATCCAGCCCGCGGATGCGCGCACCCGCCGCATCGGCTGGGCCGGCATCGGCGCGTTCCTCGCGGCGCTGGCGCTGCTGGGCGTGGTATTGCAGCTCGGCTGGTTGCGGATGGATGTCTCCAATTCGGCGAGCTACACCGGTTGGGGCATCTTCATCGCCGCGGTGCTGTTCTTCTCGTACATCCTGGGGTTCGGCGGGCTCACCCCGGTTGAGAAGAAGCGGGTGATGGTGATCTTCCTGCTGTTTGCCGGTGCGGCACTGTTCTGGACCGGCTTCGAACAGGCCGGCTCCTCGCTCACCATCTTCGCTGAGCGCTATACCGACCGTGCTTTCTTCGACCACGTCATACCGACCGGCCTGTTCCAGTGCATACAACCCATCCTCATCATCGTCGTATCGCCCTTCCTCGGCGTGTTCTGGATCAAGCTCGCGGCCCGTAACCTGAATCCCTCCACGCCGGTCAAGTTCGGCCTCGGCCTGCTCATGATGGCCACGGGCTTCATGGTGATGGTGGCCGCCGCCCACATCGTGGTGACCGGCGTCAAGGTGGTGCCGCTGTGGCTGGTGGTCACGTATTTCTTCCACACCGTAGGCGAGCTGTTGCTGAGCCCGGTGGGCCTCTCTGCCGTCACCAAGCTCGCGCCGCCGCGCTACGTGAGCCAGATGATGGGCACCTTCTTCATCGGCCTGTCCCTCGGCAACGTGTTCGCGGGCCTGGCCGGCGGCAAGCTGGACCCGAGCCAGCTGAGCCAGATGCCGAACGTGTTCATGCAGATCGTGTACCTCGGCGTGGGCACCGGCCTGTTGTTCCTGGTGTTCTCCAGGCCCATCCGCAAGCTCATCGGCGGGGCGGAATGAAAATCCCGGCCATGCTTGCGCATGGCCGGGGCTGGATTGAAAGGACCGTTGCTTAAGCCTTCGCCAGCCGTTCCGTCCATCTGTAGAGGAAATACACCAGCGCCGCGAAGCCGAGGCCGCCGAGGAAGAGTGACGGGGTATAGAAACCGTCGCCCATGAGGCCGATGGGCCAGGGGTTGTTGGCGAAGACCACGAGCGCGGTGAACACCACGCCGAGCACGCTCTCACCCACGATCAGGCCCGAGGCCAAGAGCACGCCGAGCTGTTT
>DATIEQ010000199.1:0-4589 GCA_035455665.1 Gammaproteobacteria bacterium
TGATCGGGGGCGGCGGCGGCGAGGGATGCAGCTGCTGCCAGATCAGGATACCCGCCAGGCCGACCGCGATGGCGACCTCGAGGATCGCGGCCGCACCGAGCGACCGCAGGTTGCGGAGCGTGAATATCCCTTCCGAGAAGACGTATTTCTGTGCCACGGTAGGGCCTTCTTAGTCGGTGTTCTTCGCGGCGATACCGATCTCGGTCACGCCTGCGGAACGGCACGCATCCATCACGATGACGAGGTACTGCAGCGACGCCTCTTTGGCGCCGGCGATCGTCACGTTGGCATGCGCGGGGTCCTGGCCCAGAAGATAGGACGTGAGCTGGTCCGGGGTCATCTTCTGGTCCTCGACCACGATCTCGCCGTCAGCCAGCAGGCTGACGATGATCTTCGGCCGCTCGATGTTCACCGCCGTGCTGCTGCGGGGCAGCTTGGAGGCGATACCCGTGGCCGGGATCATGCGCAGGGTGATCATCACGAAAAACACCAACAGGAAGAACATGATGTCGATCATCGGGATGATCTCGATCCGGCCCTTCTTGGCTTCAAAGGATTTCATCGGAAAACCTTCCTCGGCGTCTTTACGACAGCCAACTGAAGTTGTTCGAACACACTCTCAAGGCGGCGCCGTCTCAGGTGAGACGGTTCACCAGCATGACCTTGATGGCTTCCATCTGATGCATGATCAGGCGGACGCGGTTGTTGAGGCCGTTGAAGAACACGAGGCCCAGGATCGCGACGAACAGACCCGCGGCGGTGGCGATCAGCGCCTCGGCCACGCCACCCGTCACCTTCGTCGGTGCCGTGTCGGCGGCGCCCAGCACCTTGAATGCCTCGAAGATGCCGACGATGGTGCCGAGCAGTCCGAGCAGCGGTCCGAGGGTCACGATGGTGTCCAACAGCCACAGGCTGCGGTCGATGCGCGGCGCCTGCAGGAGGATGGTCTCCTCGATGAGGTCGGCGAGACGCACCGGGTCCTTGACGTCGGGGTACTTCAGCGCCACTTCGAGTACCGCACCCTGCGGGTACTTGGCGGTGCGCACGGCGAGGTCCATGAGCACGTCGCGGTCCACTTCCTCCATCTCGAGGACGGTCGCAGCGATGAGCTCGCCTTGGCGGACGATCTTGGCGAGATACCAGGTGCGGTCGACGATGATGGTGAGCCCCACCAACAGGATGAGAACGATGACGTACAGGATGCCGCCAGATACCGCGGCGATATGAAGCAATTCTTGCAAGCTCACTTGGGTGTCTCCTGAAGTACCGGATTTGGTATTCGCACTGTTGTAAACGCGCGCAGACGCCGCGGCTTCTCTAATCCAGCCGTGGAATCGTCCGGCGCACCTTCAAATGGGCCCTGTTTTTTACTCAAATTGCCTTCGCAAGTCAACAAGTTGAAGGCGCTTGCACGGGTCCCGGAGGCTCGATTATGCGCCTAAACCCGGGCGGCTCGCACGGCCCCCTGGACGGCTGGGCCTGTTGCAGCACCGCCAAGGACTTAGCCCTAGTCTAGCCGCCCTGCTTAGGCAAAACCCTTATAAAAACCTTATAAAGTCCTGATTCAGATGCCTGGCTTGACTGATGCCACTTCTGTTGTGATGTGACAACGTGTGGCACGTTCAATCGCCCAGCCAGCGAGTCAGGTACTGCCCGAGGCCAAACCGGCGCAGGGCCGTGTACAGCAGACCCACCACGAGAGCGACGCATGCCAGCTGCGCGAACGCCGCAAGCCGCGCATCCGGATCGGCGAAAAAAAAGATCGCGGCGGCGGTCAGGCAGAACCCCAGTAGGCCATCCACCAACCCCCGCCAGGGCTTAGCCGTCAGTTCCCCCCAGAACCCCAAGCCCGCCACAGCCGCCAGGGCGCTGAAAACCGCCATATATTCCACCAGGCTGCCGAGCGGTAGGTTGCTCTGCACCACGGTCTGATCGAGGCTCGTATCCAGGCGCATGACCCAGCGGAATAACAACACGACGCCAAGCACCGCACCCAGCGACGCGGTGCTGCCGAATAGGACGCCGTTCACGAAAGTCAGGGGGCGCATGCTTTGATCCGCCGGGCGGCATAGCCGATAGGCCTATTATGTAGCCCAGGGGTCGCACCTGAACCTTGCATCCCCTATGCTTGTCCATATCTCATAGTCAGCCATCCTGCCCGCAGCGCCGGGCCTTGCAGGAATACCCCGAAATCATGCGTCATAAGCCCGTATCGCTCCTGCTCATCGCAGGAGCACTGTTCGCCGCCTCTTCGGCGGCCATCTCCAACACACCGGCACCCGCGGCGGCGAGTCACGGACCGCTCCCCGTCCTTACACCGGAGTCGCGTCAGTCCCTGGTGGAGCAGAGCATCGCGGGCTTCCTGACCCGCTACCAATACGAGCACCGGGCGCTCGATAACACCCTCTCGCCCCAGATCTTCGACCTCTACCTGCAGGACCTCGACCCGAACCGCAGCTATTTCCTGCAATCGGACATCGATGGCTTCGCGCCCTACCGGAGTACGCTCGACGACGCCATCCACAACGGCGATCTCAAGCCCGCATTCTCCATCTATAACGTCTTCATGCAGCGCGTGGAACAGCGCATCCAGTACGCGCTGCAGCAACTCGACCATGAACCTGATTTCACCGCCAAGGAAAGTTACGTCTTCGACCGGCAGAAGGCACCCTGGGCCAAGGACCCGGCGGAGATCGACGACATCTGGCGCAAGCGTGTGAAGAACGACGTCATCGGACTGATGCTTGCGGGCAAGACCTGGGCGCAGGCCACGGACGTGCTGCGCAAGCGCTATGAGAACTTCGACGTGCGCGCGCGACAGGTGAAGTCCGAGGACGTCTTCACCCAGTTCATGAACGCCTATGCCCATTCCCTCGATCCTCACACGGATTACCTATCCCCAGACCAGGCGCAGGAATTCCAGATCCGCATGAGCCTGAAACTGCAGGGTATCGGTGCCTCCCTGGTCACCGACGGCGAATACACGCGTGTGGACAGCCTGCTCCCGGGCGGCCCCGCCTCCCGCGACAAGCAACTGCACCCCGACGATCGCATCACCGCCGTGGGTCAGGGCGAGCATGGGGACCTGGTGGACGTGGTCGGCTGGCGCCTCGACGATGTCGTGGCCCTGATCCGCGGTAACCCGGGGACGCAGGTACGGCTGCAGATCCTCCCGGCCGGCGCCGCTCCCGGTTCGCCCGAGAAGATGGCGCAATTCACTCGCGATACCATCAAGCTCGAGGCCCAGGCGGCCCATAAGAAGGTCGTGGACGTCATCCGCGGCAAGCGCAGCTACCGGATAGGCGTCATCAACGTGCCTGCCTTCTATGAGGACTTCAGCGGACGCAAGGACGGCGACAAGGACTACATCAGCACCACCCGCGACGTGCGCCGCCTCCTGGGAGAGCTCAAGACCGAACACGTGGACGGCGTGGTCATCGACCTGCGCAACAACGGCGGCGGCTCGCTGCTCGAGGCCACGGAACTCACCGGCCTGTTCGTCCCGGAGGGTCCGGCGGTCCAGATCCGCAGCTCGAGCGGCAAGGTGGAAGTGGACGACGACGACACGGACGGCGGCGTCGCCTACAACGGCCCGCTGGCCGTGCTGGTGAATCGCTTCACTGCCTCTGCCTCGGAGATCTTCGCTGCCGCCATCCAGGACTACCACCGGGGCGTGGTGGTCGGCGCCACCACCTACGGCAAGGGGACGGTGCAGACCCTCGTGGACCTGAATCGCTACGTGCCCGGCGATGCGGACGTGGGCCAGCTCAAGCTCACCATCAATAAGTACTACCGCGTGACCGGCTCCAGCACCCAGACCAAGGGCGTCACCCCGGACATCGTGCTGCCCTCGCCCGTCGATCCGGCGGAATTCGGCGAATCCACCGAACCGACCGCCCTGCCCTGGGACGAGATCAACCCGGCGGATTTCTCCGCCTTGCAGACCGGACTCCCTCAGTCCACGCCCAAGCTCGCGGACCTGCATCAGCAACGCTCCGCCAAGGACCCCGCCTGGCAGCTCTTCATGGGGGACCTGAAGGAGATCCAGCAGGAACGCAGCGAGACCTCCGTGTCCCTGGTGCTGAGCGAGCGGGAGAAGCAAAGGACCGAGGACGATAAAGGCCGCCTCGCCGACCTGAACGCCTGGCGCAAGCTCAAGAACCTGCCGGCGGTCGCGAGCCTCGAAGATGCGCTCAAGACCGCTAAAACCGCCCCTGCCGATGCCGCGACGGCCGCCGATCCGGAAGCGGCGGCCCAGGATATCCAACCTGACGTGCTCTTGAACGAGACCGCCCAGATCGTGACGGACATGGACAGCCTGCGTCTCATCACACCCTCCCCGACCCCTGCGGTAGCTGACAACCACTGACAATCCCTACCCCCCCCAAGACCCGTTTGGGTCTTGGGGGGGGTACTTGTATGTTTTAAAATCAGTGTTATACTTATCTATAACAGTACTAAACCAGCCTTAATTTAAGGCAGCTAGAGCACTGCGAGGCCCTTATGCAACGCCAGCTACTGATCCCCTCCCTCACCCTCTTCCTGGCGCTTTCCAGCGCCCTCGGCCTCAGCGCCTGCAGCGGCGACGC
>DATIEQ010000200.1:0-2140 GCA_035455665.1 Gammaproteobacteria bacterium
CTTGGATTTCCATGTGCATCAAGACAACGACGAGATCGGAACCCTGACCAACGGTACCTACTTCCACGCAATCGTGGACTCCGGCACGATCCTGTTCAACCTGACGGCATGGGGCACCGATGACAATCCATGTCAGGTGCAGATCAAGAGCGGTGAGACCCACTATGTCAAAGTCTCCAGCGCGCCGAACCCGTCCTTCTTTCACAACGCACCGGTGCTGAGTTGTCAGGATGTCGCCGACCTGGATGCGCTTCTGAAGATGGCAGATCTAAAAGACGTGGACAGGACCGACAGCCAGGGTTCTAACTGAATAGACGCGACAGCATAAGATGAAGATATCTGGGATGCGGCCCGCGCTTCGTCCATAATAGGGGTCTAAGAAGCAGGAGCCTTAGGTCCATGGCCATCCTGAAGTCGTCCATCGATACGAACTCCAAGGAGTTCACGGCCAACCGCTCCCACATGGAGAAGCTGGTCGCCATCCTGCGCGACCAACAGGCGAAGGCGGCGCTGGGCGGCGACGACAAAGCCCGCAAGAAACACACCGACCGCGGCAAGCTCCTGCCCCGGCAACGCATCGAGGCGCTACTCGACCGCGGCTCGCCCTTCCTGGAGCTCGCACCGTTCGCCGCCCACGGCATGTACGAGAACGAGGCGCCCTGCGCGGGCATCATCACCGGCATCGGCCGGGTGCACGGCCGTGAGGTGATGGTGGTGGCGAACGACGCCACGGTGAAGGGCGGGACTTATTACCCCATCACCGTGAAGAAGCACCTGCGCGCCCAGGAGGCGGCGCTGGAGAACCGCCTCGCCTGCGTGTACCTCGTGGATTCCGGCGGCGCCTTCCTGCCGCTGCAGGACGAGGTGTTCCCGGACCGGGAGCATTTCGGCCGCATCTTCTACAACCAGGCGCGGCTCTCCCGCGAGCGCATCCCGCAGATCGCGGTGGTGATGGGCTCCTGCACCGCCGGCGGCGCCTACGTGCCCGCCATGTGCGACGAGGCCATCATCGTGCGCAACCAGGGCACCATCTTCCTGGGCGGCCCACCGCTCGTGAAGGCCGCCACCGGCGAGGTGGTGGACGCGGAGACGCTCGGGGGCGGCGAGGTGCACGCGAAGATCTCGGGCGTGGTGGACCACCTCGCGGACAACGACGCCCACGCCCTGCAGCTGGCGCGGGACATCCTCGGCCACATGAATTACACGAAGCCCGCGTGGCTCGCGAAGCGCGCGCCGGCGGAGCCGCGCTACGCGGCGGACGAGCTTTACGGCGTCGTCCCGCAAGAGACGCGCTTCCCCTACGACGTGCACGAGGTGATCGCGCGCCTGGTGGACGGCTCGGAGTTCCAGGAGTTCAAGGCGAACTACGGCAAGACGCTGGTCACCGGTTTCGCCCACCTCTACGGCTCGCCGGTGGGCATCATCGCCAACAACGGCATCCTGTTCTCGGAATCGGCCCTCAAGGGCGCGCACTTCATCGAGCTCTGCGAGCAGCGGCGCCTGCCGCTGCTCTTCCTGCAGAACATCACCGGCTTCATGGTGGGCAAGAAATACGAGCACGGCGGCATCGCCAAGGACGGCGCCAAGATGGTGACCGCGGTGGCCTGCGCCACGGTGCCGAAGTTCACGGTGATCATCGGCGGCAGCTTCGGCGCCGGCAACTACGCCATGTGCGGCCGCGCTTACGGTGCGCGCTTCCTGTGGACCTGGCCGAACGCGCGTATCTCGGTCATGGGCGGCGAGCAGGCCGCTTCGGTGCTCGCCACCGTGAAGCGCGACGGGATCGAGGCCAAGGGCGGCAAGTGGAGCAAGGAGGAGGAAGAGGTCTTCAAGGCGCCGATCCGCGACCAGTACGAGACCCAGGGCAACCCCTACTACGCCACGGCGCGGCTCTGGGACGACGGCATCATCGATCCCGCCGACACTCGGCGGGTGCTGGGGCTCGCCCTCGCTTCCGCCGAGAACGCACCTTTAGATTCTGGTGGCAGATTCGGCGTGTTCAGGATGTAGGGCTTGGTCTTTTCCGCGATAACTTTGTTGCAGGATTTTCTCGGATGCTCATTTACTACGCATGTAAACTCCGCTCCTCGAAAATCCTGCGCCTCGTTCTCGCGAAAAATCTCGGCGCCCTAGGGGAATA
>DATIEQ010000201.1:0-5572 GCA_035455665.1 Gammaproteobacteria bacterium
GTCCAAGTCCAGCACCACGTTCTGACGGATACGGCGTTCCCAATCGTAGATGCCCACCACCGTGCCGATCTTGAGCTCGCGGATGAAGACGATGTCCATGGCAGCCTCGTCGAGGTTCAGGGCGGCGTGAGGGAATCGAGCGGCCAGCGGGCCACGACGGGCGTCTCGTGCGTGCGGCCCGCCTTGAGCCGCTGCCAGCCGGTGTAGGCGATCATGGCGCCGTTGTCGGTGCAGAACTCAGTGCGCGGATAGAACACCCGGGCGCCGAGCGCGGCCGCCCGCTCCTTGAGCTGTGCCCTAAGGCGCTTGTTCGCCCCGACGCCGCCCGCGACTACCAGCTGCTTCAGGCCGGTCTCCTTCAGGGCCCGTTCCGACTTGAGCGTCAGGGTATCCACCACCGCCTCCTCGAAAGCGCGGGCGAGGTCGGCGCGCGCCTGCTCGTCGTCCGGCGCATTCTTGAGCGCGCTGAGCACCGCAGTCTTCAACCCGCTGAAACTGAAATCGAGCCCGGGCCGGTCGGTCATGGGCCGGGGTAGCTTGAACACGCCCGGCCGGCCGCGCTCGGCGAGCGCCGCGAGCGCCGGTCCGCCGGGATAGGGGAGCTTCAAGAGCTTCGCCACCTTGTCGAAGGCCTCGCCCGCCGCGTCATCGATGGATTCGCCGAGGGTACGGTAACGGCCGAGCGCCGTGACCTCCACCAGCAGGGTGTGGCCGCCGGACACGAGCAGCGCCAGGAAGGGGAAATCGGGTCTCGGGTCCTCGAGCATGGGGGCGAGGAGATGCCCTTCCATGTGGTGCACGCCCAGGGCAGGCACCCCCCAGGCATAGGCCAGGGAACGGGCGAGACAGGCCCCGACCAGGAGCGCCCCCACGAGACCCGGGCCGGCGGTATAGGCGACGCCATCCACGCGCCCCGGCGTGTCCCGCAGGACGCCCTCCACCAGGGGCAGGAGCTTCCGCACGTGATCCCGGGAGGCGAGTTCGGGCACCACCCCCCGTAGATCTCGTGCAGCTTCACCTGGCTGTAGAGCCGGTGGGCCAGGAGCCCCTGTTCCGCGTCGTAGACCGCCACGCCGGTCTCGTCGCAGGAGGTTTCGATACCGAGCACTTTCATGGTCTTAGGGGGGCTTGAGGCCTGGGTGGGCGGGTCTGGAACTTTGCAATTCTACACGCCGGCCAGTACAATTCCGCCCCTTTGCCGGGGCTTTAAGTCCCTGAAAACCAAGGTGAACAGCGAATGCCCAGCGTACGCGTGAAGGAAAACGAGCATTTCGACGCCGCCCTGCGCCGCTTCAAGCGCGCCTGCGAGAAGGCCGGCGTGATGACCGAGCTGCGCCGCCGCGAGTTCTACGAGAAGCCCACCCAGGAGCGCAAGCGCAAGCAGGCGGCCGCGGTGAAGCGCCATATGAAGAAGCTGTCGCGCGAACAGGCCCGCCGCACGCGCATGTACTGAGTCTTTACGGTCTTCCGCCCAAATCCAGACACGGCGCTTCCGAAAGAAAGCGCCGTTTGTTTTTCCGCCCCAGCGAGGTTGCCGCCATGTCTCTCAAAGATCGGATCACCAGCGACATGAAAGAGGCCATGAAGGCCGGCGACAAGCCACGCCTGTCCGTGATCCGCATGATCCTCGCCGCCGTGAAGCAGCGGGAGGTGGACGAGCGCATCACCCTGGACGACGCCCAGGTACTGGCGGCATTGGACAAGATGCTGAAACAGCGGCGCGAGTCCGTGGCCCAGTTCGAGAAGGGCGGCCGCCAGGACCTGGTGGACCAGGAGAACGCCGAGATCAAGGTGATCCAGACCTACATGCCGGCGCAGCTCACGGCAGCGGAACTGGACACGTTGATCGCCGAGGCCGTCGCCCAGACCGGCGCCGCGTCGGTCAAGGACATGGGCAAGGTCATGGGCATCCTCAAACCCAAGGTCGCCGGCAAGGCGGACATGTCGGCCGTCAGCGCCCGCATCAAGGCGAAACTAGGCGCCTGACCGGCGCTCTCGCGCCCGTCAGCTATCCTTAAATCTTTGCCGGGCCACCCAGGCAATCCATGCCGCGTATTCCCCAGGCTTTCATCGAAGAACTCCTGAGCCGAGCCGACATCGTCGAGCTCATCGACAAGCGCGTGCCCTTGAAGAAACAGGGCCGCGAGTTCGCCGCCTGTTGCCCCTTCCACAACGAGAAGACCCCGTCCTTCTACGTGAGCCCCGTGAAGCAGTTCTACCACTGCTTCGGCTGCGGCGCCCACGGCACCGCCCTCTCCTTCCTCATGGAATACGAGCATATGGAGTTCCCCGAGGCGGTGCGCGAGCTCGCCTCGCTCACCGGCATGGAAGTGCCGGTGGAACAGGGCGAGGACCGGGGTCCGAGCCACGCGCCGCTGTACGAAGCCCTGGACCGGTCCGCGAGTTTCTACCGGGAGCAGCTCAAGCAGTCCCCGGCGGCCATCGAGTATCTCAAGGGCCGCGGCCTGAGCGGCGAGATCGCGAGGGAATTCGGCTTGGGGTTCGCCCCCGCCGGTTGGGACAATCTATTGAAAGCAGTGGGCACGGACGAGACGGTCCAGAAGAACCTGCTCGCCGCCGGTATGCTCATCGAGAAGGAAGGCGCACACCGCTACCACGACCGCTTCCGCGAGCGGGTCATGTTCCCCATCAAGGACGGCCGCGGCCGCATCATCGGCTTCGGCGGCCGGGTGCTCGGCCAGGACGAGCCCAAGTATCTGAACTCCCCCGAGACGCCGCTGTTCCACAAGGGGCAGGAGCTCTACGGCCTGTACGAAGCGCGCCAGGCGCTGAGGGACATCCCGCGCCTGCTGGTGGTCGAGGGCTACATGGACGTGGTGGCGCTCGCCCAATACGGCCTGCGTTACGCGGTCGCGACGCTCGGCACCTCCACCACCGCCGAACACCTGAAGAAGCTGTTCCGGGTGGCGCCGGAGGTGGTGTTCTGTTTCGACGGCGACCGGGCCGGCCGCGCCGCCGCCTGGCGCGCCCTGGAGAACGCCCTGCCGGAGGCGGAGGACGGGCGGCAGATCCGCTTCCTGTTCCTGCCCGACGGGGAGGACCCGGATACGCTGGTGCGCAAGGAAGGCAAGCAAGCCTTCGAGCGGCGCATGGCCGACGACGCCCTGCCCTTGTCCGCGTATCTCCTGGACAGCCTCGCCGCCCAGACCGACATGAAGAGCCCCGACGGCCGCGCCCGGCTCGTGAAGCTCGCGCTGCCCCACTTCGGCCGGCTCCCGGCGGGAGTGTTCCGGGACATGCTCAAGGAGGAATTGGCCCGCCGTGCCCAGGTGAAATCCCTGGAGTTGACTATGCTTAACCAGACCCCGGGGGGCCGAGAGGCGCCCCAGCATGCTGGGGCCCCCAGAGCCCCCGGGAGACCGCAGCTTACCGGCCCGGTGCGCAAGGCCATCGGCTACCTGCTCCACAAGCCCGCGCTGGGGTCTGTGGCGGGCGGGCCCGAGGCGCTGAGCGGGGACCTGAAGGGCCTGGACGTGCTGCGGGAACTACTGGAATTCGTGCAGTCCCACCCCCATATCAATGGGGCCGCCGTCCTGGAGCACTGGCGCGGCACCGAGACCGGCGCCTACCTGGACAAGCTGGCTCAGGCCGAGATCGTGACGCCGGAGGAGGCCTGGGAATCGGAGTTCCAGGCGGTGATGGCGGACCTCACCGGCCGGCGGCCGGCGGAACGGCGCCTGGACGAGCTCATCGCCGAGTCACGGCGGCGGACCCTGGATGCGACCGAGAAGGCCGAGTTGAACCGCCTCCTGAGTGGCCGGGGCGGTCAGGGAAATGCTGCGGAATAGGCTAAAAGCGGTTGATTTACCTGGAAAAAATCAGGTTTTGTGATAGAATTGAACGTTTCACTCCGGCCTTTGCCCCTTAGGGCCGGACCAGTACGCGAGACACCATGAGCCAGCCGATCCCCGAAGACCGCCAGTCGCAGCTCAAGCTCCTCATCGCCAAGGGCAAGGAGCAGGGCTATCTCACCTATGCCGAGGTGAACGACCACCTGCCCACCGAGATCGTCGATCCCGAGCAGATCGAAGAGATCATCGCGATGATCAACGACATGGGCATCCCGGTGCACGAAGAGGCGCCGGACGCGGAACAGCTGCTCCTGACCGACAACGCCGCGACGCCCGGCGACGACGACGACGAGGCCGCGGAAGAGGCGGCGGCGGCCCTGGCGCTCGACGCCGAGTTCGGCCGCACCACCGACCCGGTGCGCATGTACATGCGCGAGATGGGCACGGTGGAGCTGCTCACCCGCGAGGGCGAGATCCGTATCGCGAAGCGCATCGAGGAGGGCCTGAACCAGGTGCTGTCCTCGGTTGCCACCTACCCGGCTTCCTCCACCCTGCTGCTGCACGAGTACGCCGGCATCATCGAGGGGCGCACCAAGCTCACCGACATCATCGCCGGCTTCATCGACCCGAACGCCGACATGCAGGTGGCCCAGCCGGTGTCCGTGGAAGTCACGGCCGACGGCGAAGCAGTCGCGGAGCACGAAGCCGCCGAGGACGAGGACGCGATCCCGGTCGTGGCCGCCAAGGGCAAGGGGGCCAAGGGCGCCGCCGAGGAAGAAGAAGCCGCCGACGGCGAGGAGGAGAACCCGGTCGACACCGGCCCGGATCCCGAGGAAGCGGCCCGCCACTTCAAGGACCTCTTCAAGCTGCACGACAAGGTGCTGAAGTCGCTCGCCAAGAACGGCACCGCCCACAAGACCACCATCCGCCTGCGCAAGCAGCTGGCGGAGACGCTCATGCGTCTCAAGCTCACGCCGCGCATGACCGACACGCTGACCGGCAACCTGCGCCGCCTGGTGGAGACCATCCGCGCCCACGAGCGCCAGATCATGATGCTGTGCGTGCAGAAGGCCGGCATGCCGCGCAAGGACTTCATCAAGAGCTTCCCCGACAACGAGACCAACACCCGCTGGCTGGACCGGCAGATCAAGTCCAAGCGCAAGTGGTCCTCCGCGCTCGGCAAGCAGAAGGAAGACGTGTTGCGCCTGCAGAACCGCCTGCGCGGCATCGAACACGACACCCATCTCTCCATCGGCGAGCTCAAGGAGATCAACCGCCAGATGTCCATCGGCGAGGCCAAGGCACGCCGCGCCAAGAAGGAGATGGTGGAGGCGAACCTGCGCCTGGTGATCTCCATCGCCAAGAAGTACACCAACCGCGGCCTGCAGTTCCTGGACCTCATCCAGGAGGGCAACATCGGCCTGATGAAGGCGGTGGACAAGTTCGAGTACCGCCGCGGCTACAAGTTCTCGACCTACGCCACCTGGTGGATCCGGCAGGCCATCACCCGCTCCATCGCCGACCAGGCGCGCACCATCCGCATCCCGGTGCACATGATCGAGACCATCAACAAGCTGAACCGCATCAGCCGGCAGATGCTGCAGGAGATGGGCCGCGAGCCGTCGCCGGAGGAACTGGCGGTCAAGATGGAGATGCCCGAGGACAAGATCCGCAAGGTGCTCAAGATCGCCAAGGAACCGATCTCGATGGAAACGCCGATCGGCGACGACGAAGATTCCCATTTGGGCGACTTCATCGAA
>DATIEQ010000202.1:0-6492 GCA_035455665.1 Gammaproteobacteria bacterium
ACCGAATCGGACCGCGCTGCTTCCCTGTTCCATTTCACGCAGACGCTCAACCGGCAACTCGAGCCCGAGGGCAAGGTCGAACTCATGCAGATGCTATGGGAGGTGGCCTACGCGGACGGCCGTCTCGACAAGTACGAGGACGCGCTCATGCACAAGCTGGCGGACCTGCTCTACGTGCCGGTGCGGGACCTGATGCGGGCGAAGGAACGGGCGCAGGAAAAAGCGAGAGAGAGATAAACACTGCCGGTCGGTCGACCGGTCCTGGAGGGCGCCATTCGGGATGACCGGAGCCGCGTCGCCGCGGCCCCGGTACGGAATGGCCTTACTTCACCATGTCCTTCAGGCCCTTGAGCGCCTGAACCTTGACCACGTTGCGGGCGGGTTTCGCCTTGAAGATGGTCTTCTCCCCGGTGAAGGGGTTGATGCCCTCGCGTTCCTTGGTGGCGGGCTTGCGCACGACCTTGATCTTCATCAGGCCGGGCACCACGTAGATGCCGGGGCCTTTCTTGCCCAGGCTCTTGCCGATCAATCCACCCAGCTGCTCGAACATGGACGCCACCTGCTTGCGGCTCAATCCGGTCGAGTGGGCGAGGTACGCGTAGGTCTCGGACTTGGTGAACGGCTTGTCGGCCGACAGCATCGGGGCCTTGGTGGCCTTCGCAACCGTCTTCACGACAGCCTTTTTCATCGCAGCCATTTAGGTCTCCTGGTAGATGGCTCGTGCAGATGCACGCGGCAAAATCTATCACAGCCACAAGGGAATGTGCGGGTTTTTTCCGGGAAAAACACGGTTTTTTTGTGTGCGCGGCGTGAAAACGCCTGTTTTTAGGCTGGAAACGCGAGACGCCCCCTTACGACCCCTCGGAAAGCAGTGTTTCGGGTGCAAAACGAGCGCCCCGCACCGCCACCCGTTTCGAGCGCCCCGTCCCTCCTTTGAGTATCTCCACCCGCGACGGAGCGGTGCCGAGGCGCTCCGCGAGGAAAGCTCGTAGCGCATCGTTGGCCCGTCCTTCCCGCGCGGGCGCCTTGAGACGCACCCGCAACACGCCGTCCACTGCGCCAACGATCGCGTCGCTACGGGCTCCAGGCTGGACCCGTACCAAGAGGATGAAGGCGTCGCCGTCTTTGCGATAGAAGCTCGTGCTCATAGCCCCATGAAGGGCCACAGGCTCGGCAGGACGTAGATGAGGATCACTTGCAGCAGCAGGATGACCACGAGCGGCGAGAAATCCAAGCCGCCGAGCGGCGGCAGGAGCCGGCGCACCGGACGGAGCAGCGGCGCATTGAGCGGGCGGAGCACGCCGTCCATGGGACTCATTCCCTGACCGAGCCAGCTCAGTACGGCCTCCAGGAGGATGGTGTAGAAATAGAGGTTCAACAGGATGTAGAGCAGCTTGATGAGGGTCCATAGGGCCAGGTAACCCGGCGTGTAGGACAGCTGGTACCCGTTCAGGTTCGCCATGAAGGTCACCAGTACGACGTTCGCGATCTGCACCAGCAGCATGAGAGTCAGCGCCGCGGTGTCGACGCTGTTCCAGGGGTGGATCACGCGCCGCAGGGGCAGGAGCAGGGGGTTCGTGACCTTCACCACCGCCTGTATCAGGGGGTTGCGGAAGTCGCCGCGCACCTGTTGCATCAGGAAACGCAGCATCACGGCACCGGTATACAGGCCCAGTATGGCGTTGATGATGAACACCAGGGCATGAGCGACGTTTCCGTTCATGGCTTCTCCTCGCCTGCTTCGCGGGACATCTCACGGCCGCGGTCGCGGGCCGCGGTCAAGGCACGCAACACGATAGCCCCGAGGCCCGCGTCCTCGAACACCTTGACGGCGGCGGCCGTGGTGCCACCGGCGGAGGTGACCTGCTTACGCAGCTCCGCCGGAGCTTGGCCGGACTCGAGCGCCATACGCGCCGCGCCGTAGGCGGTCTGTAGCGCCAGGCGCCGCGCCGCGTCGGACGGCAGGCCCAGTTCCCGCGCGGCGGATTCCATGAGCTCCGTGAGCAGGAAGAAGTAGGCGGGGCCGCTGCCGGAGAGCGCGGTCACCGCGTCCATCAGCGACTCGTCCTCGATCCAGAGCGCGGTGCCCACCGCCTCGAGCAGTGCCGCCGCGATACCACGCTGGTCCGCGCTCACCGCCGGAGTGGCGTAGAGCCCGGCGGCGCCGGCGCCGATGAGCGCGGGCGTGTTGGGCATGACGCGCACGACGGCCGCCCGGCCGCCGAGCCAGCGGACGATGTCCGGTGTCGCGATACCGGCGGCCACGGAGATGACCAGCGGGCGACCTTGATTCACCAGTCCCTTGAGGGACGTCGCCGCCTGACGGAACATCTGCGGTTTGACGGCGATCACGAGCACCTCGGCGTCTTCCGCCGCCTCCCGATTCTCGGCCGTGGTCTTCACGCCGAAGCCCTTCGCGAGCAGTGTGCGTTGCTCGGGGCTCGGATCCGCGACGCTGATGCGCGCGGGCGGACAGCCCTTCTGCACCAGGCCGCCGACGAGGCTCCTTGCCATGTTGCCGCCGCCGATGAAGCCGATGCGCAAAGCGTCGAACAAGCACTCTTCTCCCCGGGGGACCCGCGTCAAGGATACTGTATGTATGGGAGCTATTTCGGCCGACGCGGCCCGAAGACCGCGGTCCCGATGCGCACCAGCGTCGCACCCTCCATCACCGCCGCCTCGAGATCCTCGGACATGCCCATGGAGAGGGTGTCCAGACGGTGGCCCTCGACATTGAGCGACTCCAGGAGCTGGCGGAGTTTGCGGAATGGCGCACGCTGCGCTTCCCCGTCCTTCGCCGCCACGGGGATCGCCATGAGGCCGCGCAGGCGGATCCGGGGCAGTGCGGCCACGGCGGCGGCGAGAGCCGGCAGGCGCCCGGGGGCGACGCCGCCCTTGCTTGCCTCG
The DNA here is from genome assembly GCA_035455665.1 of Gammaproteobacteria bacterium. GTDB lineage: Bacteria > Pseudomonadota > Gammaproteobacteria > Natronospirales > REEB76 > DASUBN01. The sequence goes on from DATIEQ010000202.1 coordinate 2,908, forward strand.
CCGGAGACGTTCACCTGCAGGCAGACCTCGAGCGGCGGGAACGAGGCGGGCCGCTGCTCCGAGAGGCGGCGCGCGATGCTCTCGCGGTCCAGGGTATGCACCCAATCGAAATGCTCGGCCACGCTGCGGGTCTTGTTGGATTGCAGCTGCCCGATGAAATGCCAGCAGAGCCCCCGTCCGGCCAGTGCCGCGAGTTTCGGCAGCGCGTCCTGCAGGTAGTTCTCGCCGAAATCCACCTGGCCGGCGTCCCGGGCCGCGGCGACCGCCGCCGCCGGCTGGGCCTTACTCACGGCCACGAGCCGGACCGAGGCGGGATCGCGGCCTGCGCTTGCCGCCGCCGCCGCGATGCGGGCGTGCACGGCCGCCAGATTGCGGGCCACATGGTCCAAGGCCGTCTCCTCAGTCAAGGGCGGGGCGTGGGTACGCACACGAAATGAGTTCGTTATACTCTAGCCCACACCCGGGCCCGCCCGCCGCGGGCCGTCCAAGCCGTCCACAGCGTCCAGGGGATGACCATGGCAGCCGATATCTCGCAATTGCTCGCATTCGGGGTCAAGAACAAGGCCTCCGACCTGCACCTGTCGGCGGGCGTGCCCCCCATGATCCGGGTGGACGGCGACGTGCGGCGCATCAACATGCCGGCGCTCGAGCACAAGGACGTGCACGACATGGTGTACGACATCATGAACGACAAGCAGCGCAAGGACTACGAGGAGTTCCTCGAGTGCGACTTCTCGTTCGAGATACCCAACCTGGCACGCTTCCGGGTCAATGCCTTCAACCAGAACCGCGGTTCCGGCGCGGTGTTCCGCACCATCCCCTCCAAGATCCTGTCGCTGGAGGAGCTGGGGGCGCCGAAGATCTTCCAGGACATCTCCGACAACCCGCGCGGCATCGTGCTGGTCACCGGCCCCACGGGTTCGGGCAAGTCCACCACGCTCGCGGGCATGATCAACTACAAGAACGAGACCGAGTTCGGCCACATCCTCACCATCGAGGACCCCATCGAGTTCGTGCACGAATCGAAGAAGTGCCTCATCAACCAGCGCGAGGTGCATCGCGATACCCTGGGCTTCAACGAGGCGCTGCGCTCGGCGTTGCGCGAGGATCCCGACGTGATCCTGGTAGGCGAGATGCGCGACCTCGAGACCATCCGCCTGGCGCTCTCCGGCGCCGAGACCGGCCACTTGGTGTTCGGGACGCTGCACACGAGCTCCGCCGCCAAGACCATCGACCGCATCGTGGACGTGTTCCCGGCGGCGGAGAAGGACATGGTGCGTTCCATGATCTCCGAATCGCTGCGCGCGGTGATCTCGCAATCGCTGCTCAAGAAGGTCGGCGGCGGCCGCATCGCGGCGCACGAGATCATGATCGGCACCCCGGCCATCCGCAACCTGATCCGCGAGAACAAGATCGCGCAGATGTATTCCGCGATCCAGACCGGGCAACAGCACGGCATGCAGACCCTGGACCAGAACCTGCAGGACATGGTGAAGAAGGGCCTCGTCACCAAGGACGAGGCGCGTGGCAAGGCCATGGCCAAGGAACTATTCGCCTGAGCGCCGGCTGACGCGGCGCGGAGAGTCTACGTATGGAGCGAGATCAAGCAATCAAGTTCATGCAGGACCTGCTGCGGAACATGATCGGCCGCAAGGGTTCCGACCTGTTCATCACGGCCGGCTTCCCGCCGGCCATGAAGGTGGACGGCCAGATCACGCCGGTCACGGACAAGCCGTTGTCGGCGGACCAGAGCGCGATGCTGGTGCGGGCCATCATGAACGACCGGCAGACCAAGGAGTTCGACGCCAGCAAGGAATGCAACTTCGCCATCAACCCGCCCGGCATCGGCCGCTTCCGCGTGAACGCGTTCGTGCAGCAGGGCCGCGCCGGTGCGGTGCTGCGCACCATCACCGTGGAGATCCCCGACTTCGACAAGATGGGCCTGCCCTCCGTGCTCAAGGACGTGGTCATGTCCAAGCGCGGCCTGGTGATCATGGTGGGCGGCACCGGCTCCGGCAAGTCCACCTCGCTCGCCGCCATGCTCGGTCACCGCAACAAGAACACCAAGGGCCACATCATCACCATCGAGGATCCCATCGAATACGTGCACCCGCATCTCGGCTGCCTCATCACGCAGCGCGAGGTGGGCGTCGACACGGATTCCTGGGAGATCGCCCTCAAGAACACCCTGCGCCAGGCGCCGGACGTGATCCTCATCGGCGAGATACGCGACCGCGAGACCATGGAGCACGCCGTCCAGTTCGCGGAGACCGGCCACCTGTGCCTCTCGACGCTGCACGCGAACAGCGCCAACCAGGCGCTGGACCGCATCGTGAACCTGTTCCCGGAGGAGCGCCGCCAGCAGCTGCTCATGGACCTGTCGCTCAACATCAAGGGCATCATCTCGCAGCGCCTCATCAAGAAGCCCGACGGCAAGGGCCGCGTGGCGGCGCTGGAGATCCTGCTGAACTCGCCGCTGATCGCGGACCTCATCTTCAAGGGCGAGGTGGCGCAGATCAAGGAGATCATGTCCAAGTCGAACCAGCTGGGCATGCAGACCTTCGACCAGGCGCTGTTCTTCCATTACGAGGCAGGCAACATCAGCTACGAGGAAGCCATCCGCAACGCCGACTCCCAGAACGAGTTGCGCCTGCGCATCAAGCTCGAGAGCAAGCGTGAGAAGCCGCCCATCGACGAAGGTATCGACGCGATGCAGCTCGTGGCCGCCGACAAGGGCCAGAAGATGTGATTTGGGCGGGCCGCCCCCTGCGGCTCCGGAATGACCGACAATAAAGACGGAAGCGGACGATGAACATCAGCCCGTACCTGAAGCTCATGGTGGAGAAGAACGCTTCCGACCTGTACTTCACGGTGAACGCGCCCGTGAAGATCAAGATCGAGGGCAAGCAGGTACCCGTGGGCAAGACCATGCTCACCGGGGAGATGGTCAAGGAAGCTGCCTACGGCATCATGTCCGAGAAGCAGCGCAAGTCCTACGAGGTGAAGCACGAGTGCGACTTCGCCATCGCCGAGGAGGGCGTGGGCCGTTTCCGCGTGAACGTGTTCGTGCAGCGCGGCCAGGTGGCCATGGTGCTGCGCTACATCCCCTCGCAGGTGCCGCAGTTCGCCAACCTCGGCCTGCCGCCCATCCTCAAGGACCTTATCCTGCACAAGCGCGGCCTGCTGCTCATGGTAGGGGCCACGGGCTCCGGCAAATCCACGACGCTCGCGTCCATGATCCACCACCGGAACGAGAACCAGGCGGGCCACATCCTCACCATCGAGGACCCCATCGAGTTCAGCCACCCGAACGTGCAGTCGATCGTCAACCAGCGCGAGGTGGGGCAGGACACCCTGTCCTACGCCAACGCGCTCAAGAGCTCGTTGCGCGAGGCGCCGGACGTGATCCTCATCGGCGAGATCCGCGACCGCGAGACCATGGAGGCGGCCATCGAGCTTGCCGGCACGGGCCACTTGGCGATCTCCACGCTGCACGCGAACAACGCGCACCAGACCATGGACCGCATCATCAACATGTTCCCGCAGGAGCTGCATAAGCAGCTGTTCATGGACCTTTCCCTGAAC
>DATIEQ010000203.1:0-3152 GCA_035455665.1 Gammaproteobacteria bacterium
GCGCGCCTGGAGCGCTACCTGCAGCTCTGCGCCGAGCACAACATGCAGGTGTGCGTCCCTTCCAATCCCGCGCAGATGTTCCACATGCTGCGCCGCCAGGCGCTGCGCCCGTTCCGCAAACCGCTGGTGGTGATGACGCCCAAGAGCCTCTTGCGCCACAAGCTGTCCGTGTCCTCACTGGACGATCTTACGGGTGGGCGTTTCCAGCTATTGATCCCCGAGGTGGATGAGCTGAAGCCCGCCAAGGTCGAACGCGTGGTGTTCTGCGCCGGCAAGGTCTACTACGACCTCCTCGAGGCGCGCCGTGCCGCGCAGTTGGACGACGTGGCCGTGGTCCGCATCGAGCAGCTCTACCCCTTCCCGCAGGCGGAATACGCCGAGGTCCTGACCGGTTACGCCAACGCCCGCGACATCGTCTGGTGCCAGGAAGAGCCTGGTAACCAGGGAGCCTGGTACCAGATCCGCCATCGTCTGCAGGAGTCCTTGAAGACCCGGCACGAGTTGCGCTATGCGGGGCGCAGTCCCTCGGCCTCGACCGCTGCGGGGTACATGCAGCTGCATGCGCAGCAACAGAAGGCGTTGATCCAGGATGCCCTCGGCACGGCGGAAGCCAAGCAGGGCGCTACCGCCAAGGCACGACCGAGCCTGATCAAATCGTGAGAAGCATCGCATATAGTGGTGTTTCTGCGGCACACGATGTGCCGCACGCGAATACCGCGTAGCGGTATTCGGCGGAGGCGAGTCCGGACAGGTGCCGGACTCGCAGAATCGCAAAAGTACAGGAGGTACTTTTGCGAATCAAAACAACACGGAGAAGGCATGAGCATCGAAGTCAAAGTCCCGCAACTCCCCGAGTCCGTCCAGGACGCGACCCTCGTCAGCTGGCACAAGCAGGCGGGTGACGCGGTCGCCCGCGACGAGAACCTGGTGGATATCGAGACCGACAAGGTGGTGCTGGAGGTACCCGCGCCTACCGCGGGCGTACTCAAGGAGATCCGCGTCAAGAACGGCACCAGCGTCGCCGCCGGCCAGGTGATCGCGGTATTGGAGGAAGGCGCCGGCGCGGCAGCCGCTCCCAAGGCGGCCGCAGCGGTGGCTCCCATGCCTGTCGCCGCGCCAGCGGCGGCCGCGCCGTCCCAGGCCGAGAACGACCTGCCGCTCAGTCCTTCTGTAAGGCGTCTGGTGGAAGAGAACAAACTGGACCCCGCGCGCATCGCCGGCAGCGGCCGCGACGGGCGTCTCACCAAGGGCGATGTGCTCGACTATCTGTCCAAAGGCCCCGCAGCGGCCCCGGTGCGCGCGCCTACTCCCGCTGCCGTGCCCGCGGCTCGTGCGCCGCAGGTCTCCGGCGTCCGGGAGGATCGGCGCGTGCCCATGACGCGCATGCGTGCCCGCATCGCGGAGCGCCTCTCCGAGTCCCAGGCCTCGACCGTCATGCTCACTTCCTTCAACGAGGTGGACATGTCCCAGGTGATGGCGCTGCGCAGCCGCTACAAGGACAAGTTCGAGAAGGAGCAGGGCGTGAAGCTCGGCTTCATGTCCTTCTTCGTCAAGGCCACGGTCGAGGCGCTGAAGAAGTACCCGGTGGTGAACGCTTCGGTGGAAGGCAACGACATCGTCTACCACGACTACTGGGACATCAGCGTGGCGGTGTCCACGCCCCGGGGTCTGGTGACGCCGGTGCTGCGCGATGCGGACCGCATGGGTTTCGGCGACATCGAGAAGACCCTGGGGGACATGGCGGTCCGCGCCCGGGACGGCAAGCTCGGCATCGAGGAGCTGACTGGCGGCACCTTCACCATCACCAACGGCGGGGTGTTCGGCTCGCTCTATTCGACGCCCATCATCAACCCGCCCCAGAGCGCAATCCTCGGCATGCACGCCATCAAGGAGCGGGCGGTGGTGGTGGACGGCCAGGTGGTCGCTCGGCCCATGATGTACCTGGCTCTGACCTACGATCATCGCATCATCGACGGCCGCGAAGCGGTGCTGACGCTGGTCTCCATCAAGGAATCCCTGGAAGATCCTGCACGCCTGTTGCTGCAGATCTGAAATCTCATTGAACCGATCACGGGCGGCCTCGTTCCACGAACAGGCCGCTTGATTTTGAAAAGGAAGAAATCATGAGTCAGTCATTCGATGTGGTCGTCATCGGCGGCGGTCCCGCCGGCTACGTGGCCGCCATCCGCGCCGCCCAGAACGGCCTGAAGACCGCCTGCGTGGACAACTGGAAGAACCCGGACGGCAAGCACGCCTTCGGCGGCACCTGTCTCAACGCCGGCTGCATCCCGTCCAAGGCGCTGCTCGAGTCCTCGGAGATGTACCACAAGGCGTCCCATGAGTTCACCGCCCACGGCATCAAGACCGGCGCCGTCAGCATGGACGTCTCAGCCATGCAGCAGCGTAAGGCCAAGATCGTGTTGGGGCATACCAGCGGCATCGCCGGGCTGTTCAAGTCCAACAATGTCACCGGGATCCGCGGCACCGGCCGCCTGCTCAAGGGCGGCAAGGTCGAGGTCACGGACTTCGACGATCCCAAGAAGAAGGAGACCATCGAGGCCAAGCACGTGGTGTTGGCGGCGGGCTCGGAGCCCGTGGAACTCAAGATCGCGCCCTTCGACCGCAAGGACATCGTGGATTCCTGGGGTGCCCTGGAGTTCGGCGAGACCCCGAAGCGACTCGGCGTCATCGGCGGCGGTGTCATCGGTCTCGAGCTCGGCAGCGTCTGGCACCGCCTCGGTGCCCAGGTCACCATCCTCGAGGCCATGGACAACTTCCTGTTCATGGCCGACCAGCAGATCGCCAAGGACGCGGAGCGCCAGTTCCGCAAGCAGGGCCTGGACATCCGCCTGGGAGCCAAGGTCACGGGCGCCGAGAAGGGCAAGTCCGGTATCAGCGTGAGTTACGACGACAAGGACGGCAAGCAGAAGCTCGAAGTGGACAAGCTCATCGTGGCGGTGGGGCGCCGCCCGGCCAGCAAGAACCTGCTGGAGGACGGCAGCGGCGTGCAGCTCGACGAGCGCGGCTTCATCAAGGTGGACCACGAGTGCCGCACCGGCGTGAAGAACGTCTGGGCCATCGGCGACTGCGTGCGCGGTCCCATGCTGGCCCACAAGGGTTCGGAGGAGGGCGTGATGGTCGCCGACCTCATC
>DATIEQ010000204.1:0-2098 GCA_035455665.1 Gammaproteobacteria bacterium
CTCGCGCAGGGCCGCGACCTCGGCGGCGAGGGGCGGGATCGCGGCCAGGAGCGCGCGGCGGCCGGTCTCGCCGAGATCGGCGGCGACGCCGCCCGGCACGACCGCATCCAGGTGATAGCGCGCACCCAGGTGGCGCGCGTCGTCCCGCAGGAGATCCTCCTTGAGGCGCGAGAAGTGGGCGAGGCCCACGGCGAAACCGGCGTCGTTGCCGAGCGCGCCCAGGTCGCCCAAGTGGTTCGCGAGGCGCTCGCGCTCGAGCAATAGCGCGCGCAGCGCCAGCGCCCGGGGCGGCGGCGTCACGCCGGCGATGCCCTCGAGCGCCATGCAGTAGGCCCACGAGAAGGCGACGGCGGAATCGCCCGAGACCCGCGCCGCCAGGCGCTGGCCTTCGAGCAGCGGCAGCGCCTCGAAACGCTTCTCGATGCCCTTGTGCACGTAACCCAGACGCTCCTCCAGGCGCAGCACCTTCTCGCCCACCACGGAGAAGCGGAAATGACCGGGCTCGATGGTGCCGGCATGCACCGGGCCGACCGCGATCTCGTGCACGCCCTCGCCCGCCACCGGCACGAAGGGGTAGTGCTCGTCCTTCGTCGGCGCCGCACCCAAGTCCGGCGCGTCGCGGCGCAGGGGGAAGTGCTCCAGGGGCCAGGCGGCATGGCGCAACCAGTCGCGGGTGTCGCCGCCGTAGGCGTTGAACCCCAGGAGGTCGAAGGCGGCGCGCTGCATGCGGTCCGCCGCCGGGAAGATCCCGGCGAGGTTCTGGTAACCGGGCGTCTCGGCTTCGAGGGGCAGCTCCAATATAAGGAGACCCGCCGCGTCCTGCAGCGCGACCCGGAGCAGGAAGCCGCCACCCCGGTCGCGCTCATCCGTTCCCCACAGCGCGTGCAGGAGGCCGCCCGCCTCGCGCACGGCGGTGCAGGCGGCGCGCAGCCCGCCCGCGTCCAGCCGCGCGCGGCGCACCGGCACGGCGCCCGGCAGGGTCTCGGTCTTGAGGACGGCGGTCGCTTCGCTCATGGGGTCAACCTATGAACTTCGCCGCCTCGCGGTACCACTCCGCGAGGTAGGGCGGTATCCAGAGGCCAAGCATCAGGACGAGTGCCAAATGGGTGAACACCGGCACCAGGGCCGGCGAATGGGGCAGGCGCGCGACCGTGGTCTCGCCGAACACCATGGCCTGTACGCGGGTGAAGATGGCGCCGAAGGCGACGCCGAGCGCAGCCAGCAGGATGGGCGTGGCCCAGGGGTGCTCGCGCATGGCGGTGATGAGGATCAGGAACTCGCTGGCGAACACCCCGAAGGGCGGCATGCCGAGGATCGCGAGGGTGCCGACCATGAGCCCCCAGCCGATGGTGGGGCTGACGGTGATGAGGCCACGGATCTGGTCCATGACCTGGGTCTTGGCCTTCTGCGCCGCGTGGCCCGCAGCGAAGAAGATGGCGGACTTGGTCAGGGAGTGCACCGTCATGTGCAGGAGCGCCGCGAAATCCGCCACCGGCCCGCCCATGCCGAAGGCGAAGGTGGCGATGCCCATGTGCTCGATGGAGGAATAGGCGAACAGGCGCTTGATGTCCTTCTGCCGCCACAAGAGGAACGAGGCCAGCACCACCGACAGGAGACCGAAGCCCATCATCAGGTTGCCGGCCACGTGGCTGTGCACCGCGCCCTCCACCAGCACCTTGCAGCGCACCACGGCGTAGAGCGCGACGTTGAGCAGGAGCCCCGAGAGCACCGCGGAGACCGGCGTCGGGCCCTCGGCGTGGGCGTCCGGCAGCCAGTTGTGCAGCGGCGCGAGCCCCACCTTGGTGCCGTAACCCACCAGCAGGAACACGAACGCCAGCGACAGCACCGTGGGCTCCAGCTGGCCCTTCACCTGGTTGAGATGGGTCCAGAGCAGCGCCGTGGTGCCGTCGCTGCCGAGGAGCTTCTCGGCGGCGAAGTACAGGAGGATGGTGCCGAACAGCGCCTGGGCGATGCCGACGCCGCAGAGGATGAAGTATTTCCAGGCGGCCTCGATGCTGGCCGGCGTGCGGTACAGCGACACCAGGAGCACGGTGGCGAGTGTCGCCGCCTCCAGGGCCACCCACAGGAGGCCCATGTT
>DATIEQ010000205.1:0-2793 GCA_035455665.1 Gammaproteobacteria bacterium
CACAGCCGGCCAGAGGAACGACAGCAATGAACCGGACTTAGGGGCCGCAATCGCCGGCGCGCCGTCGCGCTCACGGACCTCGGCGCCGCCGATGAGATGCAGCCGCTCGCGGGCGCGGGTCGCCGCCACGTACAGGAGACGCACGATCTCGAGCCGCTCTTGATCACGCTGCAGGGCGCTGATCCAGGAATAGACCGGATCCTTCTCGTTGCCCGTGGCATGCAGCGGCGCGAGCAGCAGGTCCGCCTCCCCCGCTTCCCGCGGACGCTCGAGCCAGACGAGCAGTTCGTCCTCGCCGCGGCGGGTGCCGGCGTCCAGGCCGGGCAGGATCACCACGTCGAACTCCAGGCCCTTCGCCTTGTGTATGGTCATGAGTTGCAGGCTGCCGTCCGCCTCCGGGTCGGGGAGCGCGAAGAGCTCGGCGAGACGGCGTTCCAACTCATCCACGCCCGGCAGCGTGCCGCCCTGGTCCAATTCCTCCAGCAACTCCAGGTAGGCCTCTGCATCGGCGAGCGCCTCGGCGTCCTTGAGCGCCGCCGGTCCGCCGAGCCTGAGCCAGGTCCGCTCCACCTGCTCGCGCAAGCTTCCCCGACGGCGTTCCGCCAAAGCACCCAGCAGCACCCGGCGGGTGCGGGCATATCGCGGGTTCATCTCTGCATGCGCAGCATCCGCTTCCATCAAGACAGCGATCGGCGTCTCCCGTTCATGGGCCGCGAGACGGTGAAGTTCGGCGAGAGTCATTCCGCACCACGGCGCGCGCAGCACTGCGAGCCAGGCCGTACGGTCCGCCGGATGGTTGAGCGCCCGCGTCAGGGCGAGTAAATCTTGCACCACCGGCTGGTCGCGCAGCGACTCGATCTCCACCGCCTGGAAACGCAGGCCGGCGCGCTTCAAGCTGCGTACGATGGCGGCGAGATGGCTCCTCGCCCTGACCAGCACGGCGACCTTGGCTTCGCCCTCGCGCTGTGCCGTCTCCACGAGCCGGCAGACGAGTTCCGCTTCCTGCCCCCGCACCTCGCCCGACAGGGGGTGGACGGCCACTGCCGTACCCTGACCCGCCGGTCTGCACGCGGCGGATGGCGCATAGGGGACGGCGCCGCCCGCCACCTCCGCCCGTGCAGGGAAGACCCCGGGGAATGACCGGTTGTACCAATCCACGAGCGGCGCCCGGGAACGGAAGTTCGCCGCGAGCGTCAGGCGTTTCAGGGGTAAAGCCCCCAGGCCATGTTCCCAGGCGCGCAGGAACAAGCCCACCTCAGCCTGGCGGAAGCGGTAGATGGATTGGGCGGGATCCCCCACCAGGAACAGACTGCGGCCATCGCCCGGTTGCCAGCCGGTGCTGAGCATCTCGAGCAGCCTGAACTGGTTGACCGAAGTGTCCTGGAACTCGTCCACCAGCAGGTGGCGGATGCGGTAATCGAGCGCCAAGGCGAGATCCGTGGGTGCCTCCGGTTCCCCAAGCGCCCTGAGTGCGCTCAAGGCCACCTCGGCGAAATCCACCTCCCCACGCTCCGCGAACACGACCCTCAGTTCCGCGACGGCGTGCGGCAATAACTTGAGGAGCGCCTCCAGTGCCTGCCACGGCGCATCCTCATAATGCGACGCGGGGAGTTTCGGCACCGCTGCGAGCAGTGTGCGTAGCGCCTCGTCGCCGGAGTAGCGCCGCAGGAGTTCCAGGGCACGGGCTTTCGGCGCGGCGTCCTCCGGCGGGAATCCGAGCCGTCGGTCGAGCGTGCGACGCCACTTGCCTTCGTTGGTCAACAGCAGTTCCGCGATGCCGCGCCAGGGGGCGAGATCGCCGCTCGCCGGCAGGCTGGTCAGTTCGGCGCAACACGTGATCTGCGAATCGGACCCCTGCTCGTGCAGCCTGCGTCCCGCGAGAACCGCGAGCTCGGCGAGTTCCTGCCGCGTGTCCACGGGCAGCGCTTCGTGCAGGCGGTTAAGGTGCGCATGGAGCTCGCGCTCCAGGCCGCCTTCGAGTTCCGCACGAGTCGGCGGCGCGCCGGCCCGCACCGGATGCAGCCACTGGTCGCGTCGTGGCAGCATGCCCGCGAGCAGCGCCTGCAGCCGGGGCAGGTTGTTATCCAGGTGCCGCGCGAGGGTAGCCATGGCTGCCGAGCCCGCGGCGTCCCCGTCCTCGAGCAGGCGCAGCGTGCGCTGCGCCGCCTCTGCATAGAGCGGACCGGGTTTCTCGTTGACTCGCGGCGGGGCGCCGAAGCCCGCCAGCAGTGGCATCTGTCGCGTCAGTTCCGAATTCAAGGAGTCGATGGTCTGTATCCTGAGCCGGGCCGGGTGCCGGGCGAGCTGCCAGCCGCGCTCCGCATCCCGTCCATTCACGCGCTTCCCCAGCTGCCAGGTGAGGCGCTTATGGGAACGACCCGGCGGCTCCACTCCCGCCGCGAGTTCCAGGGCCTCGACGATGCGCGAACGCATCTCCGCCGCCGCCTTGCGGGTGAAGGTGATGGCGATGAGCTCCTCCGGCTCGTCCACCGTGGCGAGCAGCGCGAGGTAGCGTTGCGTCAGGAGCTCGGTCTTGCCCGAACCCGCCGGCGCCCGCACGATGCAGGACGCCTGCACGTCCAGGGCCGCGCGCCGCGCCGCCGCATCCTCGGCCATGAGGCGCTCAAGCGTCATCGTCGGCCTCCTCCTGGACGAGGTCAGCATCCAGCTCGTGGATGCGGCAGAGCATCGCGAGATGGCAACGGTCGCAGGTCTCCTGGCCCTTCGGCGCCACCCGCGCCTCGCCGCGGGCGTACTCCTCCGCGAGCGCGCCGAGGTTCCGCCGCCAGAACT
>DATIEQ010000206.1:0-3229 GCA_035455665.1 Gammaproteobacteria bacterium
CAGAAGTTCGGCAAGCTCACGTCCTTCACGTCGGCCCCGAGCTTCTTGTAGACATCGATGGCTTTCTGCACCGCGTCCGCCACGCCCGTGTCCAGGCCCTTGTCGAAGAACTCCTTGGGCACGCCGATCCGCAGTCCTTTCACCGGCTTCTCGAGCTCCGCCGTGTAGTCCGGCACCGGCCGATCCACGCTGGTGGAATCTTTCGCATCGAAGCCGGCGATCGCACTCATGAGCAGCGCCGCATCTTCGGCCGTGTAGGTGATGACGCCCGCCTGGTCCAGGCTCGACGCGAAGGCGACGATGCCATAGCGCGACACCCGTCCGTAGGTGGGCTTAAGTCCCGTGAGCCCCACGAGCGCAGCCGGCTGGCGGATGGAGCCGCCCGTGTCCGTGCCGCTCGCCGCCGGCGCGAGCCGCGCCGCCACTGCCGCCGCCGAACCGCCCGACGAACCGCCCGGCACCCGCGTCGGATCCCAGGGGTTCTTCACCGGACCGTAGAAGCTCGTCTCGTTGGAGGAGCCCATGGCGAACTCGTCCATGTTGGTCTTGCCGAGCAGCACTGTGCCCGCCTGTTTTAGGCGTTCGACCACGGTCGCATCGTAGGGGGAGATGAAGTTATCCAGCATCTTGGAGCCGCAGCTGGTCTTCACCCCCTCGGTGCAGAAGATGTCCTTGTGGGCGATGGGGAGTCCGGTGAGGGGGCCGCCGCGGCCCTCGGCGAGGCGCCTGTCCGCCGCGCGCGCTTCGGCGAGTGCCTGCTCCTGCAACACCGTGATGAAGGCATTGAGCGCCGGATTGTGGCGCTCGATGCGCGCCAGAAAGCCGCGCGTCAGCTCTTCGCTGGAGACTTTGCGGTCTTTAAGCGCGCGTGCCAGTTCGGCAAGTGTCTTGGTATGCATGCTCGGGGGGTTTCGTTCATGGCGGCCTCGAGGCCGCTCCTGTCATTCCATCACTTTGGGCACGAGGTAGAGGCCGGCCTCCACCTGCGGCGCGTTCTCCTGGTAGCGATCGCGTTCTACCGCGCCTGCGACCGCGTCAGTCCGGAAGCGTTGCGCCATGTCCAACGGGTGGGCCATAGGCGTCACTTGGGCGGTATCCGCCTTGTCCAGCTGCGCCACGAAATCCAGGATGCTGGACAGGGTCTTGGCGTAGGCCGGGATGTCCTGCTCGCTGATGGCGAGCCGCGCCAGGCGGGCGATGGCCTTCACGTCGTCCGGGGTCAGGGACATGGGGGCTCCGGGAAAAAGTCGCGGAAATCCAGTGAATTATCTCACAAACCTGCTTGCCGCCGGAGCCCCCCGTTGTTAAAGTAACGCGCCGCATTTCTCCGGTGCCGTCATCGTAGCCATGTTCAAGAGCCTGCGCGGATTCTTCTCCACCGACCTGTCCATCGACCTCGGTACGGCCAACACGCTCATCTACATGCGTGGCAAGGGCATCATCCTGTTCGAGCCTTCGGTGGTCGCCATCCGCGAGGAGCCGGGCCGCGGCAACAAGGTCATCGAGGCTTACGGCGCCGACGCCAAGCGCATGCTGGGCCGTACCCCGGGCAACATCGTCGCCATCCGGCCCATGAAGGACGGCGTCATCGCCGACTTCACCGTCACCGAGCAGATGCTCAAGCACTTCATCAAGAAGGCCCACGGCAACCGCTACTTCCGCCCCACGCCGCGGGTGCTGGTGTGCGTGCCCTACGGCGCCACCCAGGTGGAGCGCCGCGCCATCCGCGAATCGGCCGCCGGCGCCGGCGCCCGCAAGGTCTATCTCATCGAGGAACCGATGGCGGCCGCCATCGGCGCCGGTCTCCCGGTCCATGAAGCCAAGGGCTCCATGGTCCTCGACATCGGCGGCGGCACCTCGGAGGTGGCCGTCATCTCCCTGAACGGCATCGTGTACGCCGCCTCGGCCCGCATCGGCGGCGACCGCTTCGACGAAGCCATCATCAACTACATCCGCCGCAACTACGGCATCCTCATCGGCGAAGCCACCGCCGAGCGCGTCAAGCAGGAGATCGGTTGCGCCTATCCGGGCAAGGAACTCCTGGAGATGGACGTGAAGGGCCGCAATCTCTCGGAAGGCGTGCCGCGCAGTTTCACCATGAATAGCAATGAGGTGCTGGAAGCCCTGCAGGAGCCCCTGGCGGGCATCGTCAGCGCCGTCAAGCACGCCCTGGAACAGACGCCGCCGGAATTGGGCTCGGACGTGGCCACCAACGGCATCGTGCTCACCGGCGGCGGCGCGCTGCTGCGGGACATCGACCGCCTGCTCAGGGAGGAGACCGGGCTCCCGGTACTCATCGCGGACGACCCCCTGACTTGCGTCGCCCGCGGCGGCGGCAAGGTGCTGGAGCTCATCGACGAATACGGCGCCGAGACCTTCGCCGTCGAGTGAGTGACCCCGATCACGGTTCCCTCCCGGCTAAAAACCCGGTGGAAAAGCCCTAAAGCCATTGCAGGCGTCCCCGCCGGGCCGCAGAATTGACGCACCCCCGGCGTCGGTTTTGAGGTCCGCGTGCGTTCCTTCCACATGCCAGCCTCGCACTCAGTTTTCACTCGCTTCTGGGTCGACTGAGCATGGCCATCCTCAAACGTCAGCGTTCCCCACAACTCTTCTCCAGCCGTCCCGCCGGCGCGGTGCGTACGCTCGCCGCCATCGCCGCATCCATCCTGCTCATGGTCTACGATCACCGCAGCGACGGCTTGCAGCGCATGCACGCCGCCCTCTCGACGCTCGTCTACCCGTTGCAGAAGACGGTCGACGTCCCCTCCGAGATCGCTGGCTGGACACGCCAGAAGCTCGCAACCCACGGTGCGCTCGTCGATGAGAACGCGGACTTGAACCGTCGGTTGCAGGAAGCAGAGGTGCAGTTGCAGCAGCTCGCCGCCCTCGACCAGGAGAACGCGCGCCTGCGCCAGCTCATGCAAGCGAACGCGCGCCTGCCGGGCCGGATGAGCGGCGCGGAGCTGCAGGCGGCGGACCTGGACCCCTTCCGTCATCGGGTCATCATAGACAAGGGGACGAGCGACGGCGTTTTCGAAGGACAAACGGTGCTCGATTCCGCCGGCATCGTGGGCCAAGTGACCCGTGTCGAGCCCTGGGTGTCGGAAGTGACCTTCGTCAGCGACCCCGGCCAAGCCATACAGGTGGAGATAAACCGCACCGGCCTGCGTACGCTCGCCGTGGGGACCGCCGAACTCGAGCAGCTGTCGCTCCCCTATCTCACCAATAA
>DATIEQ010000207.1:0-11051 GCA_035455665.1 Gammaproteobacteria bacterium
GATCTCGAGCTTGCGCAGCTGGTCGCGCAGACGCACCACCGTCTGCTCGAGCTCGCCCAGGTTGAAGTTGATGGTGGTGACCTGCTGTTCCAGGCGCGAGCGGTAGATGCCCACCTCGCCGGCGTAGTTGAGCGCATGCTCGAGCAGGTCCGCGCGCACGCGCACCAGCTCGTACTGGATGCGCGAGCCGGCGCGCCGCTCCGCCTCGCCGCCGAGCGCCGCTTCCGCGGCGGCTTCTTCCGGCAGCTCCTCCGGTGCCGCCACCGGCAGGGAGGGCTCGGCGCCATGCTCGATGATGGGCGGCGGCGGCCGCAGCGTGACGGTGTCGAACTTCTCGTCCGGATGCTCGGGCTCAAGCTCCTCGTCCACGGTGTGACCGTGGACGCGCTTGAGATCGAGCACCAGGTCGCCCGCGTCGAAGATGGGCTGGTTCGCGTAGGCCTGCTCCATCATGCGGTGCAGGCGGTCTACGGCGCGGTTCAAGAGGATGAAGAGCTCGGTGGAGGCGGCGATGCGCCCGTCCACCACGTCGGTCAGTACCGTCTCCATCTCGTGGGAGAGGTCGCCCATGGGGGTGAGGCCCGCCATGCGGGCGCCGCCCTTCAGGGTGTGCAGGTTGCGTTGCAACTGACCCACCAGGCTCGAGTCCGCCTTCTTCTGGGACCACTGGTGCATGGTGTTGTCGGTGGATTCCAGGAGCTCGGAGGCCTCCTCGAAGAAGATGGCAGCCAAGTCCGGATCGAAATCCTTGAGGTCCGAGAGCGCCACGTACTTGGGCGGCTGCTCGCCGCGGGGTTTCTCCGGGCGTTTGGGCTTTGCTTTCGCCTTCGGCATGGGCGCTTCCGGTTCTTCAGCCGGCCCGGACATGACGATGTTCTCGGCCTCCGCCTCCTCCACGGTCTCGCCGGGAGTGAGCGTGGCGGTGCCGTCCCCGCGCAGATGCCGCAAGCGCTCCAGGAGCGTCGCCGGCGGCGCATGGGTCTGGGCGTCCTTGAGGGCCGCCAGCATGGCGCGGCCGGCGGTGACCGTCTCGGACACGAGGTGCACGTGGTCAGCGGGCATCGACTGCGCCTGCTCGCGCAGCCCCGCCACATAGCGATGCAGGGGCTCGACGAGTTGGGCCAGGTTGACGGCCCCGGCGAGCGCCGCGCTGCCGTGCAGGGTGTGCAGCGCCCGCACCAGGTCCTCGCTCAAGCTGCGGTCCGTGGCGGCCTGGATGACGAAGGCTTCCAGCACCGCGAAATGCCCCTCGGCCTCGCGGTTGAATATCTCGTAGAGCACCGGGTCCATGGAGATCATGGGCGGGAGGATCTCCACCCGCGGCATGATGACGGTGGGCTCCTCCAGGCCGGCGATGTGCACGCCCGCCGGCCGGATCATGGTGGGCTCCTCGGCGGGCGCGGCCTGCGCGGCCGCGGTGCCCGGCAGCGGCGCCGCTTCGCCGCGGCTCATGGCCGCGGCCGCGTCCATCAGCGGCTGCACGGTCACCTTGGGAGCCGTGCCCACCTCGAGCTGCTCCACGAGCTCGGGCAGGGCTGCGATGCCCATGTCGATGAGCGCGAACATGTCGTCGGAGGGCGCGACCGTCTGGTCGATGACGCGGTTCAGCATGTTCTCGTAGGACCAGGCGAACTCGCCGATGAGGCGCGCGCCGACCATGCGGCCGCTGCCCTTCAAGGTGTGGAAGGAGCGGCGTAGCGTGGTGAGGGCCTCGCGATCGCCCGGGTTGCTGCGCCAGCGCGGGAACGTCTCGCGCAGGGAGTTCATCTCCTCCTGGGCTTCTTCCAGGAAGATCTCCACGATCTCCGGGTCCACGCCCTCGGCCGCCACCACCGCGGGCCCGGCGGCGCTGGGTACCGGTGCGGGCGCCTTCGGTGCGGGCGGCGGCGCGGTCTTCTTCGCCGCCGGGGTCGCGGACTCCACGATGAGGGTGGGCTGCTCCTCGCTGAGCGTGATGCCTTCGGAACCCACGACCTCGTCGGCCGCAGGCTCTTCCATGACGATGGTCTCGCCCTGGGCGGGCGTGGACTCGATACCGGTGCCGGTGCCCGTGAGCTCGATGCCGGGCTCCTCTTCCTCCGGGTACTCGCGGTTCGTGGGGAAGCCGAGCGCCGCCACGCAGGCCTCGGCGTTATCCAGCATGGAGGTGGGGTTGCCGCGGCCCTGCTGCACCGTCTCGAGATAGAACTCGACGCTCACGATGGCATCCGCCATGCGGTCCAGCTCGTTCTGGGACGGCATGCCCTGGCCGGACAAGAGACGTTTCAGGATGTATTGCCTCAAGCTCGCGAGCAGCTTCACCACCCGCTCCATCTGCAGGAAGCGGAAGCTCGCCTGGATCTCGCGCAGGTGCAGCGGCAGCGGCTTCAGCACCTCGCCGTGGGACGGGTCGTTGACGAACTGGACGATGGCTTCCTTGACCCGCGCCAGGTTGATGATGGACTCGCGGATGACGGCGGACTGCACCTCGCGCATCTCCGCCTGCTCTGACGCCTGGCTCGACCCTTTGCCGCCCTCGGCGCCCACCAGCCCTTCCATCGATTCGTCCAGGCCGCTCTCCACCCTGACGATGCCGCTCGCGATCTCCATGAGCGAGGCTTCGTCGGGGGCTTTCTTGGCGGCGAGCATCTTCTGCAGGTTCTTGCGCTGGTTCTCCAGCTCCTGGTTCAGCGCGGGCAGCCCCAGCACCGTCAGGGTGTCGCCCACCTTCTTGATGAGTTCGTCGAGCGGCGCGAGCTCGGCGGTGTCCGATTTGCCCATGCGCACGAAGATGTCGAGGGTGTCCTTGATGCGCGCGATGTCCTCGCGGATCGCGCCGGACACGGTGCGCATGAGGTTGATGTTCGGCCCGGATAGGCCTTCGCGGGCCTCCGCGAGCTCGTCGGCCTGGGGCAGGAGCTCGCCGAGCTTGAAGGATTCCTTGATGGCGGCGATGCGCTTGCCGCTGGTGCCGGCGCGGCCGATGTAATACAGGAGGTTGTTGACCAGCTCCTTGGCCGGGTCCTCGGCGGTCGGCGCCTCACCCTGCTCCATGAGCTTCTTCATCTGGCGGTCCACCTGACCGAGGAGCTGCTTCAGGCTCACGTCCGCCTCGATGCCGCCTTCCCTGAGGCCCTCGACGATGCCGCCCACGATCCACCACATCTCGAACACCGCGGGCGTGGTGGCCGCCTGCTCGAGCTTCTCGGCGGTCTCGGCGAGAATGCTGAGGTGTTTCTCCGCGTCGTCGCCCTTATACCAACCGAGCAATGACGTCTGGAACTTGGGACGGAGCTTGGCGGCGAGCCCGCGGATGTCCACCGTCTTCGCGGGCGGCGTGTGCACCGGGATGGCGGAGGCGCGGCTCGCCAGGTTGTAGGCGAACAGCGCGCTCTCGGACAGGAGCGGCTGGCCGCGGACCGTGCGCAGGTCGTTCAGCAGCGACAGGAGCGCGAGCGGCATGTCGCGCCGGCCGCCGATGACACGCTCCAGGTAATCCGGGAGCTGCAGCATGGCGCGCATCAACACCTCGAAGGCGGTGTCGCTGCGCGCGAGCTCCCCGCTCTCGAAGCCGCGCACCACGGACTCCATCTCCTCGGCGAGCATGGCGGCGCCGTACACTTCGACGATGCGCAGCGTGCCCTGCACCTGGTGCAGGAGCTCGAGGCATTGGCCGAGCGCCTCGCGGTCCTCGGCGCGCTCGACGTAGGTCTCGAGCGCCTGACGCGCGCGCGTCAACGTGTGATCAAGCTCGTTCTTGATCCACAGCAGGGAGTCGGAGGCCACCTGGCTCATGGTCGCGTCACGCCCTTTCCCCGGTCACCGCCGGGCTCAGGCGGCCTGCTCCGGGCGCATCACCATCGTCTCCTGCGCGCGCCCGCTGGGCAGCTTGAAGCCGGCCACGGATTTGCGCATCTCGGTGGCGAGCGCCGCGAGCTTGCCTACGCTGACGGCGGTGGCGTTCGTGCCTTCGGTGGTCTGGGCGGTGATCTCGCGAATCACATTCATGGTGCGCGATACGTCGCCGGCGCTCTGTGCCTGCTGGCGGGCGGCGTTGGAGATGCTCTGCACCAGCGTGGCGATGTGGTTCGCCACCTTCTCGATCTCGTCCAGGGCGGAACCGGCGTTCTCGGCCAGTTGCGCTCCGCCCACCACGCCCGCGGTCGACTGCTCCATGGAGATGACCGCTTCGTTCGTGTCGGTTTGAATGGTCTTCACCAGCGCTTCGATCTGGCGCGTGGCGTTGGCGGAGCGCTCGGCGAGGCGTTGCACTTCGTCGGCCACCACCGCGAAACCGCGGCCTGCTTCGCCGGCCATGGACGCCTGGATGGCGGCGTTCAAGGCCAGGATGTTCGTCTGCTCCGCGATGTCGTTGATGAGTTCCACGATGTCGCCGATCTCCTGCGAGGACTCGCCCAGCCGCTTGATGCGCTTGGACGTCTCCTGGATGGTCTCGCGGATGGAGTTCATGCCGTCGATCGTGCGCCGCACCGCCTCACCGCCCTTGTGCGCGATCTCCACGGACTGCGCCGCCACTTTCGCGGAGCGTTCGGCGTTGGCGGACACCTGTTCGATGGACTTCGCCATGTCGGTGATGGATTGGGACGCGGTGTTGATCTGCTTGGACTGGTTCACGGACGCTTCGGCGAGGTGCGTCGTGGTCGCCTGCGTCTGGCGGGCGGCGGCGTCCACCTGCACGGCCGTGTCGTTGATGGTCGCGACCAGGCCGCGTAGCGCCTCGAGGGCGTAGTTGATGGAGTCCGCGATGGCGCCCGTGATGTCCTCGGTCACGGTGACCTGCACGGTGAGGTCGCCGTCGGCCAGGGAGCCGAGTTCGTCCAGCAAGCGCAGAATGGCCTGCTGGTTTCGTTCGTTGGTCTCCTGCTGGATCTGCGCCGCACGGCGAGCATCGGTACCCAGCACGTACATCCACAGGATCACCAGCAGCAGGAACATGCCAACGGCGCCGAGCACGTAACCGAGCACCGGGCGGAAGAGTCGGCCGTTGACCGCGCCCTCGTAGCTGGTGCTGATGGCCTGGGCGTTGGTCAGGAGCTGGTCGCTCTGGTCGTGGATCGTGGCGTTCGCCTTCTGCACGTCGCCCATGAGCTCGAGCATCTTGGGGGGCAGCGAGCCGACCGCGACGTTGAACTTGCCGTAGTTGATGTAGATCTGGCGCAGGGTCGGCAGGAGGTCCGCGTCCGTGACCGCGATGAGCCCCAGCTGGGCGTCGCTGTCCTGCATGCCCTTGGTGATGCGGCTGAAATCGCGGATGGTGTCGTTCAGTTCCGCCGGCACGCCGGACACGTCGCCGTGCCCGCCGCTGGTCAGCAGGTTCACGTCGCGCAGGATCAGCTGGCCGTAATAGCCCTGCTTGGCGGCGTAGTAGATGGTGTTCTTGTTGGCGTTGCGGTTGCGGGCCGCGTCACCGAGGCTGTCCCAGCCCTTGACCATGTCCGGCATGACCTGGCGTACGCCCGCTGCCGCCTGGTTCGCCACCAGGATGGAGTCGTGAGCCGCGAGGATGGTCTGCAAGGCGTTACGCACCGGCGTCCACTGGGTCTGGAGCACCTGCACCTCCGACAGCACCTCGCCGCTCGCGGCGGGCATCAGCGTCTGCGGGTCGCCGTTGCCCATCAGGTTGATGGAGTTGTCGAATTGGTCGCGGGCGTTCAACAGGCTCTGGAACGCGTCTGCGTTGCCGGCGACCGCCAGGTCCGCGGAGCGCACGATGCTCTGCGAGATCAGCTGTTGCTCAGCCGACAGCTGGCGGAACTCCTTGTCGCGGCTCGACCAGAGCCCGACTTCCACGAAGTTCCATGCCGCTACGGCGACACACACCAGGAATAAGCCCAGTAGGAAGTACAGGGCACTATTGGATCGTTTTTCGGTATCGGCCATAGTGGTTCACCGTAGTTATCGAGTCCGTCTCGCTGCTCAAAGGGCCTCGCAGGTGACTCATGTCCCGCGCGCCTCAAATGACGTCAACGCGCGGCTTGCAGGAACACCGCGCTCTCCACCAAACCGTGCAATCCCAGCACTCCCCACATCTCCTCTTCGTTGCCGTAGGCGCCGGCCAGGAACGGCGTCATCCCCGGTGGGATGTCGGGCATCGTCTCCACCTTCTCGGAGGACAGGAACCGGCGGAAGCCGCGCACCTCGTCCACGAGCAAGCCCACCGGGACGTCGGGGTGGTTCACCATCAGCACCCGCGTGCTGCGGCCGATGGTCGTGGCCTCGCCGCCGAAGAACGCGTTCAGGTCCGTCACCGGCAAGAGCTGGCTGCGCACGTTGGCGAGCCCGAGCAGCCAGGGTTTCGCGCCCGGCAGGCTGGTCACGCCGGGCCAGGTGAGGATCTCGCGTACTTCGGAGCGCGACGCGACGAGCCGTATGCGCCCCACGCGGAAGCCCACGCCCACCCATTCCTCCTGCTGACCGCCTTCCATGCCGCGGCCCGATGCGGCCAGACGGCTGCGGCGCTCGAGCTCCAGCAGGAGCTCGAAGGGGCTTTCGCGGAGTTCGGCGAGGGTGGCCATGCTTAACCCGCGATCACTTCCTTGATCTTGTCCACCAGCTGCTTCTCCGTGACCGGCTTCGGCAGGTAGGCCACGGCGCCCTGGCGCATACCCCAGATCTTGTCCGTCTCCTGGTCCTTGGTGGTGACCATCACCACGGGGATGGAGGAGGTATCCGGGTCCTTCGACAGCTGGCGCGTCGCCTGGAAACCGCTCATGCCCGGCATCACCACATCCATGATGATGGCGTCCGGCTTCTCGGCCTTGGCTTTCTGGATACCCTCCTCGCCGCTCTCGGCGGTGATGGTGCTGAATCCGTTCTTTTCCAGCCACGTCTTGAGCACGTGGACCTCGGTCGGAGAATCATCGATGATCAGGACGGTCGACATGTCTGCTTCATCCTCTCGGTTGCGTGGCGGAAGCTCTCGCCCCCGCGGTCCATATCAGGCGGATTTCCGCACGTGGCGGTGTATCGCGCCCACCAATTCGTCTTTGGTGAAAGGTTTGGTCAAGTACTGCTCGGAACCCACGATGCGGCCGCGCGCGCGGTCGAACAGGCCGTCCTTGCTGGACAGCATGATGACCGGGGTCGCCTTGAAATTGTGGTTGTGCTTGATGAGGGCGCAGGTCTGGTAGCCGTCGAGCCGCGGCATCATGATGTCCACGAAGATGATGTCGGGCTTGTGGTCGGCGATCTTGGACAGGGCCTCGAAGCCGTCCACCGCCGTGACCACCTCGCAGCCCTCCTTGGACAGCAGGGTCTCGGCCGTCTTACGGATCGTCTTGCTGTCGTCGATCACCAGGACCTTGAGGCCCTTGAGACCGCCATCCGCATTCTCGCTGCCCACCTTAACCCTCCGCGCACAGCTACGCCCGCCGCCCGGGAGCGGCGGCCTTGACATATTATTCTCAAACCACGGGGCCCGCAGCCCAGGACGCCGCCCTCTTCCAGGGGTGGCGCATGGGGCGCCCGTTGTGGCAGCCCCAGTTGGGCTGTGAGCATAATATCCGCGCTTAATCCATTGAATGCAATAAATTTCGTCCCCAGCACCCGCCCCCTAAGGAGCCCCTCCATGCCCCCCTCCCGCCGCCGCTCACTCGGGGTCGTGATGGACCCCATCGGGGCCATCAAACCGGTCAAAGACACCACCCTGGCGCTGCTTTTGGCGGCCCAAACCCGGGGTTGGAATCTGTCCTATATGGAACAAGCGGACCTCTATCTCCGGGAGGGGGAAGCCCGGGCCCGGCGCCGTCCCCTCAAGGTACGGGACGACGCGAAGGACTGGTATGAGCTCGGCGACGCGGCCGACGGACCGCTGCAGGGCCTGGACCTGATCCTGATGCGCAAGGACCCGCCCTTCGACATGGAATACGTCTACTCCACCTACATCCTGGAACGGGCGGAAGACGCCGGCGTGCAGGTGGTGAACCGGCCCCGGGCGCTGCGCGATGCGAGCGAGAAAGCCTTCACGGCCTGGTTCCCGCAGTGCTGCCCGCCGACGCTCATGACGCGCGACATGGCGCGGCTGCGGGCCTTCCTGAAGGAACAAGGCAAGATCGTCGTGAAGCCGCCGGACGGCATGGGCGGCACACAAGTGTTCGTGCTCGCGGAGGGGGACCCGAACCTGTCGGTGGTGCTGGAGACCATCACTGAACGCGGCACCCGGCTCGCGGTGGCGCAGAAGTTCCTGCCGGAGATCAAGGACGGCGACAAGCGCATCCTGCTGCTCGATGGGGAGCCCGTGCCCTACGCGCTCGCTCGCGTGCCGGCGCCCGGCGAGTCCCGCGGCAACCTCGCCGCCGGCGGCAAGGGCGTGGGCATGCCGCTCACCGAACGCGACCGCTGGATCTGCGCCCAGGTGGCTCCCGTACTGCGCGAGAAGGGCCTGTTGTTCGTGGGCCTGGACGTGATCGGTGACTGGCTCACGGAGATCAACGTGACGAGCCCCACCTGCGCGCGCGAGCTCGACAAGCTCTATGGTCTCGACATCGGCGGCGACTTCATGGACCGCCTGGCGGCCCGGCTGCCGGCGCTATAATCGCCCCTAGCGATGACAGACAGAGCCGCCACCCTCGCCGCCGTCCGCCAGGGGAAGCTCGACTCCCCGGCGGTGACCGCCCGCGACCGGCTGGTCACGACGCTGTTCTTCGCCGCGCTGGTCCACGGCATCATCATCCTCGGCATCACCTTCGTCCCCGCAAAACCCTCCGGCAGCGCCACCCTTGAAGTCACCATGGTGCAGACCCGGAGCGCCGTGGCGCCGACGCATGCCGATTATCTCGCCCAGGCGAACCAGGCGGGCGAGGGCAACACGAAGGAACTGGTGCGCCCGGAGAGCCCGCTCTCCATGCCGGCGGCGGTGAACAACGCGGGCCTGCCGGACGCCCCCGACACCGTGGACAACCCGGGGCGCGGCGCCGCCGCTGCCGACCGCCACGGCACGAGCCGGGAGACGGCCTCCGACCGTCCCGCCGCCGTGACCACTTCCGCCATGACGGGCCTTGCCGCCAACGCTCACGCGGCCGCCGCGCCCTCGAGTGCCGAGGCGCGCATCCTGGTGGCGCGCCTGCTCACCCCCGGCGACGATGCACTCATGCCGAACGACGAGGGCATCGAGTTGCCCCAGGCCACGAACCCCGAGCCGCGCGAGGCCTTCGTCTCGATCAACGCGCGCGAGTCCCGCTACGCGCCCTACCTCGATGCCTGGCGACGCAAGGTGGAACGCATCGGCAACTTGAACTTCCCCGCCGAGATCCGCACCCGCCGCCTCTCCGGCACGCTCGCGCTGGAGGTGGCCTTGAACAGCGACGGCAGCGTACGCGAACTGGTGCTGCGCAAGACCTCGAGCCAGCCGATCCTGGACGACTCCGCGGTGCATATCGTGAAGATGGCGGCGCCTTACGCCCCCTTCCCCGCCAACATCCGCCGCGACACGGCGGTGCTGCGTTTCGTCTACGAGTGGCGCTTCAACGGCGGCAAGGTGGATACCCGCCGCGGCGGCGTGAAATCCGTGGCGGGCGCCTGATGACGCAAGATTTCCTCACCAACCAGTTCCTGGTGGCGATGCCCTCGCTGGAGGACCCCAACTTCCGCGAGAGCGTGACCTTCATCTGCGAGCACAACCCGCAGGGGGCGCTCGGCATCGTCATCAACCGGCCCATGAACGTGGTGCTGGGCGACATCCTGAAGCAGCTCTCCCTCGAGGCGGAGGATGGGGCGACCGCCGCCACGCCCATCTTCCTCGGCGGCCCCGTGCAGCCGGAGCGCGGCTTCGTGATCCACGAGCCCCAGGGCGCGTGGGAGGCCACCCTCAAGGTCGGCGAGAACATCGGCGTCACCACGTCCCGCGACGTGCTGGCCGCCATCGCCTCGGGGGGCGGCCCACGCAAGGCGTTCGTGGCGCTCGGCTATGCCGGCTGGAGCCCGGGACAGCTCGAGGAGGAGCTGCGCAGCAACTCCTGGCTGTCGGCGCCGGCCGACATGCGCATCGTGTTCGAGACGCCGGTGGAGCAGCGCTGGCAGGCGGCGGCGAAGCTCATCGGCGTGGACCTCTCGCTGCTCTCCGGCGACGCCGGTCATGCCTGAGCCGACAGGGATCCGCGCCGTCCTGGGATTCGATTTCGGCCTGAAGCGCATCGGCGTGGCCGTCGGCCAGAGCGTGACAGGCAGCGCCGCGCCGCTCGGGGTGGTGGCGGTCAAGGATGGTGAACCCGACTGGCGGAGCCTGGACCGGCTGCTGGAGGAATGGCGGCCCGGAACGCTGGTGGTGGGCCTGCCGTATAATATGGACGAGAGCGAGCAGGACATGACCCACAAAGCCCGCGACTTCGCCCGCCGACTTGAAGAGCGCTACACGCTCCCCGTACACACCGTTGACGAACGGCTCTCCTCCCGTGAGGCGGAAGCGCGCCTCAAGGAAGGACGGCAGCAGGGGCGCCGCCGGGTGAGCCGCGCGGACATCGACGGGGCGGCCGCCTGCGTGATACTCGAAAGCTGGTTCAACTCGCAGAACCGACCCCGCCCGGCATGAAATCCATCCAACTCGACCACCGGGGCCGCCTGCACCACCTGCTGACCCTGGAAGGCATCGAACGGCCTGCGCTCGAGGCCCTGCTGGAGAAGGCCCAATCCTTCTGCGTGCGCCCCGGCGAGCGCGTGCGGCGCTACGACACGCTCGCGGGCCGTACCGTCGTCAACCTGTTCTTCGAGCCCTCGACCCGTACCCGCGCCTCCTTCGAGCTCGCCGCCCGGCGCCTCGGCGCGGATGTGCTCAACCTGGACACCGCGCTGTCTTCCACCGTCAAGGGTGAGTCCCTCGAAGACACCCTCTATACGCTCGAGGCCATGAACGCCGACCTCTTCGTGGTGCGCCACAAGGAGCCGGGGGTGCCGGAACTCCTCGCGCGCCACGCTGCATCGCACGTGCACGTGCTGAACGCCGGCGAGGCGCATCTCTCCCACCCCACCCAGGGCCTGCTCGACGCACTCACGATCCGCCAGCGCAAGGGGAGCTTCGAGACCCTGAGCGTCGCCATCGTGGGCGACATCAAGCACTC
>DATIEQ010000208.1:0-9162 GCA_035455665.1 Gammaproteobacteria bacterium
GCTTGGTACGGACTCGCGGGCGGACTGCTCGCCTGCCTGCTGGTGGTCACGGCCGTGGCCCTGGTGGAAGGGCCGGTGGAGCGGCTCGCGGGACTCTACGGCAGCGGCTTTAAACTGCAGGGCTTGGGCGTTTCGGGTGCCTTGGGGCTGCTCGGCTCAGGCGCCCTCCTCGGCTGGGCGGGCTCCTGGCTGGCCGTGGCGAGGCATCTCAGGGCAATCGAGCCGACCTGAAAACCCCCTTGAAAAACAAAGACCTGCACCCAATCTCTGGGAGCTAGGCCCGGGAACTTGTCCAGGAATTAGCACTCTAAGCCCATGAGTGCTAGGATTTAGGCCATGCAAAGGAGGTCCCCAATGAGCGCGAAAGCCCTCATGCCCCGTCGTCAGGATCTGGTGCTGGCCGGCCCCGTCGGCAGCCTGGACGCGTATATGCAGGCGGTCTCCACCGTGCCCGTGCTGAGCGCGGAGGAAGAGCGCGCGCTCGCCCTGCGCCTGCGGGATGAGAACGATCTCGAGGCGGCCCGGCAGCTGGTGCTGCACCATCTGCGCTTCGTGGTGCACGTGGCCCGCGGCTACATGGGCTACGGCCTGCCGCTCGGCGACCTCATCCAGGAAGGCAACATCGGACTCATGAAGGCCGTGAAGCGCTTCGACCCGGAGGTGGGCGTGCGCCTCGTGTCCTTCGCCGTGCATTGGATCAAGGCGCAGATCCACGAGCACATCCTCAAGAACTGGCGCATCGTCAAGGTGGCGACCACCAAGGCGCAGCGCAAGCTGTTCTTCAACCTGCGCAAGTCCAAGAAGCGCCTCGGCTGGTTGAGCCACGCCGAAGTGCAGGCCGTCGCCAAAGATCTCGGCGTGACGCCGGAGGATGTGCTGGAGATGGAGTCGCGTCTCGCGGGCCAGGACGTGGGCTTCGACCTGACCGCCGAGAGCGAAGACGAGGACAGCCACAGCGTGGCGCCCGTGACCTACCTCGCCGATACGGAGGCGGACCCGGCGCGGCTCATCGAGCACCAGGACTCGGAGCAGCGCAACGAAGCGCGCCTCAGTCAGGCTTTGACCACGCTCGACGAGCGCAGCCGCCACATCCTGCAGCGCCGCTGGCTGGACGAGGAGAAGGCCACGCTGCAGGAGATGGCGGACCACTACAAGATATCGGCCGAACGCGTGCGTCAACTGGAGAACAACGCCATCAAGAAACTCAGAACGGCGATGGCGTAATAGCCTCTCAAGACGCGGAAATTCAAAGCCCGGCGCGAGCCGGGCTTTCGTTCTAAGGGGCCGGCTCGGCTAAGATTGAAGCTGCCGCCCCAAAGGCCCCGTACCGATGTCCAGCCAGAATACCCAGCCGGCGCCCACCTCCGCCGCCTCGAGATCACTGCGAGGATCTCTATCCCGCATCAGACGTCCGCGGCTCCGCTTGATGGTCCGTTTGCAGCCCCGGGGCAAGGATGGTTTCATCCAAAAGATACGTCGCGGCGGCTGGGTCCTGGATGTGGGCTGCGGCAACGATTCCCCCGCCCAATTCAAGAAGCAGAGGCCCGACATCGTCTACGTGGGGATCGACGTGGGCGATTACAACCAGACGCTCGATCCCACCCACTACGCCGATGAGTATATCCTCGCTTCCCCCGAAGGGTTTGCGCAGGCCATCGCCGCGTTCGCGGGCAAATGCGACGCGGTCGTGAGCGCCCACAACCTGGAGCATTGCCTGGACCCGGACGCGGTGCTCGAATCCATGCTCGCCGCGGTGAAACCGGGCGGCCGTCTGTATATCGCCTTTCCCTGCGAAGCGAGCATCCGCTTCCCGCAGCGCGACGGCAGCCTCAATTTTTACGACGATGCCACCCATCGCTTGCCGCCGGATTACGAGAAGACGCTCGCGCAGATCGAATCCGCCGGTTTCCACATCGAGTTCGCTCGGCGCCGCTACCGTCCCTGGGCCCTGTTTCTCATGGGGCTCGTGCTGGAACCCGTGAGCCATGTGCTCAAGCGGACCATGCCCATGTATTCCACCTGGGCGTTCTATGGCTTCGAGACGATCATCTGGGCCGAACGGCCGCTCTGAGTCCCGGAATCCTTCCGTGTCCCGGTCAGAAAACCGCGCGTGTCACCAGCGGCGCGTAATGATCCACCAACAGCGCGGCGAACAGCAGCGAGAGATACCAGATGGAATAGCGGAACGTGCGCATGGGCAAGGCGTCGTCCTCGCTGCGCCACAGCCGCCAGGCATGGTATAGGAACCCGCCTCCCAAGAGCGTCGCGGCGGCGAGGTAAAGCAGACCACTCATGCGGATCACGTAAGGCAGCAGGCTCACCACCAGGAGCAGCGCCGTGTACAGCAGGATGTTGAGTTTCGTGAAGGGTACGCCGTGGGTCACGGGTAGCATGGGGATGCCGGCCTTGGCGTAGTCCTCGCGCCGGTGGATGGCGAGCGCCCAGAAGTGGGGTGGGGTCCACACGAAGATGATGAGGAACAGCAGGAAGGCCCCGGCGTGCACCTCCCCGGTCACCGCCGCCCAGCCCAGCAGCGGCGGCGCGGCGCCGGCGGCGCCGCCGATGACGATGTTCTGGGGCGAGGCGCGCTTCAGGAATAGCGTGTAGATGAACGCGTAGCCGATGAGGGAGAAGAAGGTGAGCAACGCCGTGAGTGGATTCACGAGCGCCGTCAGGATGATCATGGAGAGCATGGCGAGCGCCACGGCGAACAGCACCACCTGGCGCTCGGTGACCTGGCCGGTGGGCAGCGGGCGATGGCGGGTGCGGAACATGACCGCGTCCACGCGCTGGTCCAGGAGGTGGTTCACGGCGGCCGCGGCGGAGGCCGCGAGGCCTATCCCTAAGGTACCGAAGAGCAGCTTGTCGAGCGGCGGGAAGCCGGGCACCGCCAGGAACATGCCCACCACCGCGGTGAACACGATGAGCGCCACGACCCGGGGCTTGCCGAGCTCGTAGAAGTCCCTCCACGTACTCGCGTTCGCTTCGCTCACGCGCTCTCCATTGATGACATTTGCGAAAATACTTCCTGAATTTTCGCAAACTCGGCGAGTCCGGCACATGTCCGGACTCGCCTGTCACGGTACGTCCTTGTACCGTCCGCTTCGGCTATCTAAGTCTTCCTTGCGCTCCAGACGGCCCAGTTGAGGGTCACAGTGGCGGCGAGCAACAAGGCCGCGCCGCCATTGTGCAGGTCCGCGAGCACCAGCGGCCAGCCGAATTTGATCAGGCTCACGCCGATGAGGATCTGCGCCAGTAGCAGGACGCCCACGAGACCGCCCAGGAGCCTGAGCCGGCGACTGCCTCCCAGGAGGAACACGCGCAGTGACGCCCCGCCCAGCACCACGAAGGTGGCGAGCGCACCCAGGCGATGGCTGAAGTGGATCGCGGCCCGCGCCGGGTTGTCCAGGACGCCGCCCTGGTAGTCCACGCCGAGCCCCTGCCAGGCGAAGCCGGCGCGGAAGTCCGCCCGCGGCCACCACTCGCCCCAGCAGGTGGGGAAGTCGGGACAGGCGATGGCCGCGTAGTTGCTGCTGACCCAGCCGCCGAGCGCGATCTGGCAGACGAGCACGGCGAGCCCCACGGCCGCGAGCCGGCGCATCAGGTCCGTGGCGCCCGCGCCTTCCCTGAGGTACCCGCCGCTCTGCAGGACGAGCAACACCAGGAGCGCGAAGGTGGCGAGCCCACCCAGGAGATGGCCCATCACCACCGGCGGGAACAGCAGCAGCGTCACCGTCCACATGCCGAGCAGCGCCTGGAAGACCACGAGCGCCAGCAGGAGCACCGGCAGGAGCCTGGGTTGGCCCGGCTCGCGCCGCCGCCGGAAGGCGAGCAGCGCGAGGATCAGGATGAGCGTCGCGAGACTCGCGGCGAAATAACGGTGGATCATCTCCTTCCAGGCGCGGCTCGCTTCCAGCGGCCGGCCGGCCGCGAGCGCGCCCGCCTGGTCCGCCGGGGGCACGGTGAGATGGCCGTAGCAACCCGGCCAGTCCGGGCACCCGAGGCCTGCCTGGGAGAGGCGCACGTAAGCGCCCAGCATCACCACGCCGAAGGCGAGTGCGGCGGCGAGGATCGCAAGGCGCAGGAAAAGCTTGTCGCTCCTCACATCTCACCGCCGCCGAGGAGATGCCGCAGATCTTTCAAGAGACCCTTTGGATCGGCGTCCAGGGAATAGCGCAGCACCAGGTAACCATGGGGATCCGCCACGTAGAGGTAATGCCCGGCCGTCGCGGGAGGGTCGAACTGCGTGAGCAGCGCCGGTTCGCCCGAGGCATCCGCCACCGTGAGCCCCGCGTCCTGCTTCAACACCGCGGGTGCGGCGGGCTTGCCCATGACGAGATACAGGCGTTGCACCAGATCCGCCTGCTCGCCCATCGCCAGGCGCGTCGCGCGCGCGACGTAGAGCGCGCGCTGACAATCGGTCCCGCAGTCCGGCCCGCCGAGGTAGACGAGCGTCCAACGGTGGCTGCTGAGGTAATCCGCCGCGAGGCTGCCGCCGGTCAGGGGCAGAGGCGGCTTGCCGTAGGCGAGCGCCCGGGGCGGCCGCATGAACTCGCCCTGGTTGGTGGTGGGCAGACCGAACCGATCGGCGTAGAGATAGAGGAGCCAGGAGGCGACGACCGGCCCCACGAACACCAGGAACAGCAGCAGCAGCGTGCGGCGGTTCTTCCGGGTCACCTCATCCACCATCGGTCATCCCCCGCCTGCTGCGGCGCAGGTTCAGCACCAGCCACAACGCCGCCACCGCGATCGCCATGAGCAGCCATTGGAAGGCGTAGGCCAGGTGGCGCTCCGGTGGGAACCCCACCTCGGCGCGCTCCTCACGCAGGTAGCCGTCCGGTTGCGTGGCGGCGAGCTTCACCACCAAACCCGTGAACGCCGGCCCGTAGAAACCCTTGAGTTCCCGCAGGTCCGGGTAGAAGAGTCGTTTCGGCCAGCCGGCGGGGGGCGGCGCCGGCGTGCCGACCTTGAGGCCCGGCACCGGCAGTTGGTCGAGGACGCCCTCGATGCGCCGTGCGCCTGAAGCGACATCCACCGCCGGCGCTGCGCCGCGCGCGTCCGCCGCCACCCAGCCCCGGTCCACCAGCAGGAGGCTGCCCCCGGGCTGCAGCAGGAAGGGCGTCAGCACCTCGTAACCCACCTGCCCCTCATGAGTCATGTCCTCCAAGAGCAGCTGGCGCACGCCATCGTAGGCGCCGTCCGCCGTGAGGTGCAGGTAACGGGGCAAGCTCTCCAGGGTGCTGTCCGCCAGCACCGCGTTCAGGGGCACCGGCGCGCGCGCGGTGCGGGCCGCGTATTCGGCGATCACGGTGTCCTTGTACTGGGCGCGCTCCCACTGCCACCAGCCGAGGCGCAGGAACAGCGCGCAGACGAGCAACGCGGCGAGCGTCGGCCATAGGCCGGGCCGGAAACGGGATTTGCTCAACGCCATGGCCAGGTGCTAAGGTGCGGCGCAACCTGCGTCGCGAAGCCCATGCTGGCGAAACTCATCATCATCCTGGTGTTGCTCCTGATCCTCGCGAGCCTGTTCTCGGGCATGTACTTCATGCTGCGCGACCGCGGCCAGTCCACCCGCAACGTGAAAGCCCTCTCCATACGGATCGGTCTCTCGATCCTGCTGTTCGTGCTGCTGATCATCGCGTACCTCACCGGCATCATCCAACCGAACGGCACACATCCCTGAAAAAGAAACGCCGCGTTTTGAGGCGCAGCGCTTTTTGATTCCGATCGCGGGCTCGTCGCAACCCGACTAAAAATCAGAGATTTTGGCCGCTGGCTAGGCGCGCGAGGCGAGCAGGAGGGGTTCGCCGCATGCGGCGAACGAGCACACAAGGATGTGTGCTCTGGGCCACAAGCGGAGCCGGGATGCGTAGCGCAGTGCTCATCACCGCGCCCGTCGCTCCCGGGCATCCTGCCCTCACGCGACGTTAGGCCATCCTGGGCCGTCACACCGCCAGCGGGCAAAAGATCGATTTTTAGAGCCAGTAGACGAAGATATATAGGCCCAGCCACACCACGTCCACGAAGTGCCAGTACCAGGACACCGCCTCGAAGGCGAAGTGGTGGTCCGGCTTGAAGTGGCCCACCAGGGAACGACCCAGGATCGTGGTCAGCATGATGGCGCCGATGGTCACGTGCAGGCCGTGGAACCCGGTCAGCATGAAGAACGTGGAGCCGTAGATGCCGCTGCCGAGCGTGAGGTTCTGCTGGGTGTAGGCAGTGATGTACTCGTGGGCCTGGAAGGTCACGAAGCTGAAACCCAGGATGATGGTGGCGAGCAGGCCGAGGATGAGCTTCCTGCGGTTGCCTTCCTTGAGGCCCCAGTGGGCGATGGTCACGGTGACGCCGCTGGAGAGCAGGATCGCGGTGTTGAGCGCGGGTATCCCCAAGGCCTCCATGGACTTGAAGGCTCCCCCCACGCCGCCGGGCCCGTTGGTGGGCCAGTTCGCCTCGTAGCCCTTCCACAAGAGCAGGTTGGTGAACAGGTTCTTGCCCTCGCCGCCCAGCCAAGGCAGCGCGAACTGCCGGGCATAGAACAGCGCGCCGAAGAAGGCGGCGAAGAACATCACCTCGGAGAAGATGAACCAGGTCATGCCCCAGCGGAAGGAACGGTCCACCTGGTGGTTGTAGGTGCCGGCCTCGCTCTCGCGGATCACGGTGCCGAACCAGCCGAACATCATGAACAGGATGATCAGCAGGCCGACCGGGAACAGGTAGCGGCCGAGCGCCACGTCCTCGAGCCATAGGGCCGCCGACGCCAGGGTCGTGAACAGGCCGACGGAGCCGATGATGGGCCAGTGGCTGCCGTGCGGTACGTAGTAGTGGTCTGCGTTGGCGTGGGCCGACATGTTCACGTCCTCTTGGTGCTTATCACGCCCCCGGGCTCTGGCCGGGGGTCACGTTGTAATAGGTGTAGGAGATGGTCAGCGTCGAGATGTCCTTCGGCAGGGCTGGGTCCACGTAGAAGCGCACCGGCATGTGCCTATCCTGGCGCGGCCCGAAGCTCTCCTGGGTGAAGCAGAAACACTCGGTCTTGTGCACGTAGCGGGCCGCCTCGCCCGGGGCGTAGGTGGCCACCGCCTGGGCGATGACGTCGGCGCCGCTGTCGTTGCGCGCATAGAAGGACGTGCCGTAGAGCTCGCCGGGGTGGACCTTCACCGCGCCCGCGTCCGGATGGAAGTCGAAGGGCAGCCGGCTGTTCACCGTGGCCACGAACTGCACCGTCACCACCCGCTCCTCGTCCACGCCGCCGGCGTAAGCGGAGGAGATCGCCTCCACGCCGCGGCCGTTCAGGCCGGTGAGCCGGCACACGATGTTGTAGAGCGGCACCAGCGCGTAACCGAAGGCGAACATGGCGAGCGTCATGCCCCCGAGACCGAGCAGCAGGCGGCGATGGCGTCTCGGTTCGGTCACGGGTGGCGCCACTTCACGATGAAGAAGATGCCCACGTAGAACACCAGCGCCAGGGCGGCCAGGAAGAACGCGGTGCGCAACGCCCGCCGGCGCGCCGCCGCGTCCCCGTTCCCGCTCATGCTCGCAGCGGCCATGGTCGCTCAGTCATCCCGGTAAGGGTGCGCCCAGACGGCGGCGGGCGGCTCGGTGAAGCTGTGGTACGGCGGCGGCGAAGGCAGGGTCCATTCCAGGCCCTTCGCGCCCTCCCACACCTTGGCCGGCGCCTTCGCGCCGCCGCGGATGGTCAGGATCACGCAGGCCAGGAACAGGAGCTGCGAGGCGCCGAAGGCGAAGCCGCCGACGGAGGACAGCATGTTGAGATCGGTGAACTGCACCGGGTAGTCCGGCACCCGGCGCGGCATGCCGGCGAGCCCCAGGAAGTGCTGCGGGAAGAACAGCACGTTCACCGAGAGGGTGCTCAGCCAGAAGTGCCACTTGCCGAGCGTCTCGTTGTACATGTGGCCGGTCCACTTGGGCAGCCAGTAGTACACCGCACCCATGATGGCGAAGGCGGCGCCGGTGACCAGCACGTAGTGGAAGTGCGCCACCACGAAGTAGCTGTCCTGGTACTGGAAGTCGGCCGGCACGATCGCCAGCATCACGCCGGAGAAGCCGCCGATGGTGAACAGGAACAGGAACGCCAGCGCGAACAGCATCGGTGTCTCGAAGGAGAGCGAGCCGCGCCACAGGGTGGCGGTCCAGTTGAACACCTTCACGCCGGTCGGTACCGCGATCAGCATGGTGGTGAACATGAAGAACAGCTCGCCGGCGAGCGGCATGCCCACCGTGAACATGTGGTGCGCCCACACGATGAACGACAGGAAAGCGATGGAGGCCACCGCGTACACCATGGACTCGTAGCCGAACAGCGGCTTGCGGGCGAAGGTCGGCAGGATCTCCGAGACGATGCCGAAGGCCGGCAGGATCATGATGTAGACCTCGGGGTGCCCGAAGAACCAGAAGATGTGCTGGAACATCACCGGGTCGCCGCCGCCGGCGGCGTTGAAGAAGCTCGTGCCGCAGTATTTGTCCGTGAGCAGCATGGTCACGGCGCCCGCCAGCACCGGCATCACCGCGATCAGGAGGTAGGCGGTGATGAGCCAGGTCCACACGAACAGCGGCATCTTGAGCAGCGACATCTTCGGGGCGCGCAGGTTGAGGATGGTGGCGATGATGTTGATCGCGCCCATCACCGAGCTGATGCCCATCATGTGCACCGCGAAGATCACGAACGGGAAGGCGGTGCCGGTCTGCAGCATCAGCGGCGGGTACATGGTCCAGCCGCCGGCCGGGGCGCCACCCGGCATGAACAGCGTGGACAGCAGCATGGTGAAGGCGAAGGGCAGGATCCAGAAGCCCCAGTTGTTGACGCGCGGCAGGGCCAGGTCGGAAGCGCCGATGGTCATCGGCACCATCCAGTTGGCGAGGCCGACGAAGCCGGGCATCACGCCGCCGAAGATCATCACCAGCGCGTGCAGCGTGGTCATCTGGTTGAAGAACTCGGGATCGACGAACTGCAGGCCCGGGTGGAACAGCTCGGCGCGAATCACCAGCGACATCAGGCCGCCGAGGGTGAACATGGTGATGCTGAACAGCAGGTACAGCGTGCCGAGGTCCTTGTGGTTGGTCGTGGTGATCCAGCGCATCACCCACGGGCCGAAGCCGTCCTTCAGCGTGACGGGGCCGTGGTGCGCGTGATCGTCGTGCGCG
>DATIEQ010000209.1:0-2074 GCA_035455665.1 Gammaproteobacteria bacterium
AGCCGCCATGGCATATCTGGACGACGCCAAGATCGTCGGCGTCGGCACCGGTTCCACCGTCAACCACTTCATAGACGCCCTCGCCGCCATCAAGGGCCGGCTGGAGGGCGCGGTATCCAGTTCCGAAGCGAGTGCCAAGCGCCTCAAGGAGAGGGGCATCCCGGTGCTGGACCTCAACAGCGCTGGCGACATCTCCATCTACGTGGACGGCGCCGACGAGGCGAACCGCCACCTGCAGCTCATCAAGGGCGGCGGCGGCGCCCTCACCCGCGAGAAGATCGTGGCGGCGGCGAGCCGGCGCTTCGTCTGCATCGCCGACGATTCCAAGCTCAAGGACGTGCTGGGCGCCTTCCCCCTGCCCGTCGAGGTCATCCCCATGGCCCGGAGCTACGTGGCCCGGCAGCTCGTGAAGCTGGGCGGCCAGCCGGAATGGCGCCAGGGCTTCGTCACCGACAACGGCAACGTGATCCTGGACGTGCACAACCTGAAGATCCTGGACCCGCCGAAGCTCGAGTCCGAGATCGACGGCATCGCCGGCGTGGTGTGCGTGGGCATCTTCGCCAGACGGCCGGCCGACGTGTTGCTAATCGCCCACGGGGATAGGGTGGAGAAGATCAGCCGCTGACTTCCCGCGAAGCGGTGTGACCGGGATCTGAATTGTCATGGGCCCGTGCAAGGACTAGTCTTCCCGACTCCCCATACCTAAGAACGGAGATTCCACATGTCAGCCGCCCAATCCGGCAAGAAGGTCATCGCTGTCATCGGCGCCACCGGAGCCCAGGGCGGTGGCCTGGTGCGCGCCATCCTCGCCGACCCCCAGGGCGGCTACACCGCTCGGGCGATCACCCGCAAGACGGACTCGGACAAGGCCAAGGCCCTGGCCCAGCTCGGCGCCGAGGTGGTGGCGGGAGACGCCGACGACCCGGCGAGCCTCTCGCGGGCGTTCGCCGGGGCCCATGGCGCCTTCTGCGTCACCAATTTCTGGGAGCATTTCTCGGTGGATCGGGAAGTCGCTCAGGCGACCGCCATGGCAAGGGCCACCCGCCAGGCGGGCGTGCAGCACGTGGTCTGGTCCACGCTCGAGGACACGCGCAAAAAGGTGCCCTTGAGCGACAGCCGTCTGCCCACGCTGCAGGGCAAGTACAAGGTGCCGCACTTCGACAGCAAGGGTTCGGTGGACCCCGTGTTCGCCTCGGAAGCGGCGCCCACCAGCTATCTCCTCGCCGCCTTCTATTGGGAGAACTTCATCTACTTCGGCATGGGGCCGCGCAAGGGTGCGGACGGCGCGATCACCCTCGCCCTGCCCATGGGCGGCGCCAAGCTCCCCGGCATCGGCGCGGGGGATATCGGCGGTTGCGCCTACGGCATCTTCAAGAAAGGACCGCAGGCGGCGGGCCAGCGCTTCGGCATCTCCGGCGACATCCTCTCGGGAGCGGAGATGGCCGCCAAGATGAGCACCGCCCTGGGACAGAAGATCGGCTTCAGCGACGTGCCCTTCGACGTCTACCGCAGCCTTGGTTTCCCGGGCGCGGAGGACCTCGGGAACATGTTCCAGTTCCAGCAGATCCTGGGCCAAGAGTTCTACAAGAGCCGCGACCCGGTGGCGTCGCGCGCACTCAACCCGGCGCTGCAGAATTTCGACGCCTGGCTGAAGGCGAACGCGGGGCGGATACCCATCGGGTGAGTGCAGGGACCCGAATAGCAGGGAATAAGGACAATAACCGACAACGGGGAGTTTCAAACCATGGCCCTGAAAGTCATCGGCACGGGATTCGGCCGCACAGGGACGATGTCCGTCTGCACCGCGCTCAACCAACTGGGTTTTCCCTGCTATCACATGTTCGAGGTCATCGAGAATAAGCAAAACAAGACGCACCTGGATTTCTGGCGCGAGGTGGCCAACTCCGAACCGGGCTCGTCGCACGACTGGGAGCAGGTCTTCGCCAAGTATGCCGCGACGGTGGACAACCCCGGGTGCTGCGTGTGGCGTGAACTCATGGCCGCCTATCCCGACGCGAAGGTCGTCCACACGCTGCATCCCCGCGGCGCCGAAGGCTGGTACGAAAGCACCCTG
>DATIEQ010000210.1:0-5692 GCA_035455665.1 Gammaproteobacteria bacterium
ATCCAAGCCCAGGAAGGGGCCGTGCCGCTCGCCCGTGCCGCCCGCCGCCCGCTTGTATTCCGCGAGGTTGCCGACGTGGCCGTTGGGGCAGCTCACCAAGTCCTGGTCCTTGAGGCGGTAGTAGACCCGTGCCGGTATCTCGACGCGGCTCGGTGGATCGCATTCCCAGCAGCAGACCGCCGTGCTCGGCGTTTCCAGCATCCCGGTTTGGCGCGCGTAGCCCATGCCTGCTCCCCTTGCAGAGACCGCGTGAAGGAATCGCGGCCAGTCTAGGAAGCCTGGGCGGGGGGCGACAAGTCGGCGATTGCCTACAGGGCATGTAAGCGTGGTCGTACACGCGTTTACGGGTCCAGGCGACCTTCGGCGGCCAGCTGCCGGATACGGGCGACCGTATCCAGATCCGCCTCGTAATAAGCCTGCTTGACCATGTCTTCAAACGCAGCATCGCGGCCCGCATCGTCGTTCGTATAGACGAAGCGCAGGAACAACCGCCCGGGCGCCGGCTCCTCGATTTGCATGCTGAGGCTGCTCGCGGCGTAGTCCGCGCTCGGTGCCACGGCGTAGTGCACGCTCTCGGATCCCGTGAAGCTCACCCGGTCGCTGACGATCTTCTTGCCGAAGCGCAGGCGCCGTACCAAGTAGTCCGGTCCGCGTTCGGCCAGGAGGCAGGCGTCCAGCCCGTAGACGAAACGGCGCGGATCTTCGGCCCGGAGCTTGAGGCCCCGCCACAGCTGGGCCCGGTTCAGGGGGGTGATGCCCGGCTGGCCCGGGTCATTGATCTCGACGAGGTGCTCGAACTTCAAGGACTTAAGGCCTCCTCAGGCTCCGGGCGGGCTACGCAGTCGTGGCTATGGCCGGATGGGCACTGGACTTTTATACGAGCGGCGATATTAGAATGAAGCCCCGGGTGGGGGAATAGGAGCGGGCGCATGAATACCGTAGTTATGGACGTGGACGTGCACATGACCTGTCCAGGCTGCAAGAAGGAGATCGTGCAGAAGCTCCGCTGGCTCGAGGGCAACGCCGAGTTCAAGTGCCCCC
This sequence comes from Gammaproteobacteria bacterium, assembly GCA_035455665.1. Taxonomy (GTDB): domain Bacteria; phylum Pseudomonadota; class Gammaproteobacteria; order Natronospirales; family REEB76; genus DASUBN01. Next base: position 1,042 of record DATIEQ010000210.1, read on the forward strand.
ACTGCGGGGTGAAGATCGAGAAATACGCCGACCAATGCCTGCGGGTGCGCCGCGAACTCAACGTCGCGAGCGACGAGGAGAAGGCGACCAAGAAGTTCCGTATCAACCTGTAAGTCCGTTCCCGGGCTTCAGGGCATCTTTTCTTCTACCAGGGTTTTCGCCGCGGTCGCGGTCGGCTGCTTCGGCTTGGCCGCGCCGAAGTAGAGGATCGTAGACACCCCTGCCACGATGATGCCGCCCGCGAGCGCGATGCGCGGTGTCAGGGCCTCGCCCGCCAAGGCCCAGCCGAGCAGCACCGCGATCACCGGGTTCACGAAGGCATAGGTGGAAGCCCGCGCCGGCGTCGTCACCTTGAGCAGCCAGACGTAGGCGGAGAAGCCCAAGAGCGAGCCGAACACGATGAGGTAGCCGAGTGCCAGGAGCGACTTCAGGGTGACCGCCGCCGGGTGGAAGCCCGCGCCCTCACCGGAGAGGAGCCCAACCAGGCACAACAGCGCGCCACCCATGAGCATCTCCATGCCGATGCCGAGGAAGGTGGAGGCCGGCAAGGGCGCCCGGTGCGCATACAGCGAGCCCACGGCCCAGGAGAAGGTGGCGGCGATGAGCATAATCACGCCCAGCGGGTTCACGTGATCGGGTGCGGCGGTGGACGCCGGTAGCACCAGGATGGCGAGGCCGAGGATACCGAGCAGCAGTCCCGCCACCACCGACAAGCGCGGCGCCGTGCGCTTCTCCGCGGCGTTCAGGAGCACCATCCAGAAGGGCACGGCCGCCACGATGAGGGCGGTGACCCCGGAAGGCACCATCACCTCGGCCAGGCAGACCAGGCCGTTGCCGCCGAGCAGCAGCAGGCCGCCCACGAGCAGGGCACTGCGCCAGTGCAGGCGGGTGGGGCGCGGCGTGCCGGTGAGCCGGACCAGGATGTAGAGGATGGCCCCCGCGATCAGGTGGCGTACGCCCGCCATGAGCAGCGGCGGCATGCTCGCCACGGCGAAGCGTATGCCGAGATAGGTCGATCCCCACAGGATGTAGACCGCGGCGAAGCCTAGGACGACCCGGGCAGGGGAGGCGTGGTGGGTTTCCTGGGCGGACATGTCAGCCGGGTTCCTTGAGCGGGAGGATGGAGGTCTCCTTCACAGTCTCGAGCACGATGGTGCTGCGGGTGGACTTGATGGTGCGGATGCGGCCGAAGCGCTCCCGCAGCATCCGGCCCAGGTCCTCGGTGTCCGCCACCCGCACCTTCACCAGGAAGCAGTCCTCCCCGGCCACGTGGTGGATCTCCAGCACCTCCGGGAGCTTCGCCAGCTGTCGGGCCGTGTCGGTCGACCCCAGGCGCTCCTGGACGCGGACCGTGATGAAGGCCACCAGCGGCAGCCCCAGGGCTTTCGGCGCCACCCGAGCCGTATAAGCCTCTATGACGCCCTGTTTCTCCAGGCGGCGGATGCGCTCCAGCACCGCCGAGGGTACGAGGCCCACCTGGCGGGCGATCTCCGCGTTGGCGGTACGGGCGTCCTGTTGCAGCAGATCGAGGATCTTGAGGTCGGTGGCGTCGAGCATTCGATATTCTCGCGCCGAATCAGAACTATTGTCAATTTATTAGTTATATATACAACGATTGTTCTGCTAAATAGCTAACTATATGATAATTAAACCTGTTTGTGTCGTTGCCAGGCAGTCCAAAGCCAGTAAACGGGCAGACCCACCAGGATCACGCCCAGGTTGATGCCGGTGATGAGCGGTTGGTCGCGGAACTGCTCGTAGTAGGTGTCGCCGATGACCAGCAGGGTCCCCAGCACGAACAACACCGGTACGAACGGGTAGCCGAAGACCCGGTAAGGGCGCTGCAGTTCCGGCGCGCGGCGGCGCAGGACGAAGAGGCCGATGACCGAGAGCGCCAGGAAGGGCCAGATGCCGAGCACGTAGGCTTCGGCGAGGTCCAGGAAACCGCGGCAGAAGATGAACACCACCGCCAGCGCCCAGCTGAAGACGATGGCGACGTAGGGCGTCTCGAAACGGGGATGGATCTTGCCCACGGATTTGAAGAACAGGCCGTCCTCCGCCATGGCGTAGAACACCCGCGGGTCCGAGAGGATGCTGCCGTTCATGGAACCGAAGGTGGAGACCATGACCAGTGCCACGATCACCACGGCCGCTCCCTGACCGAGCACCGCGGTCACGGCGTCGCTGGCCACGGCCTTGGACGAGGCGAGCACGTCGAAGGGCAGGGCAGCAGCGAAGGCGGCGTTCATGATGAGGTAGACCGCGACGGTCACCAAGGTGCCGATGATCAGCGCCTTCGGCAGGTTGCGGTCGGGCTCGCGGATCTCGCCCGAGAGCGCCGTGAGGTTCGCCCAGCCGTCGTACGCCCACAAGGTCGCTATCAGCGCGACGCCGACTCCGCCCCACAGGATGCCGCCGTGGGTCACGCCGGCGAGATTCGCGGCCGTGTGCGGCGCGAAGCTGAACAGCGCGATGGCGAGACCGGTGAGGCCGATGAGCTTGGCGCCTGTGGACAGGTTCTGCACCCAGGCCCCCAAGCCCACGGAGTAGTAACTCACCGCCGACAGCACGGTGATGAGCGCCGCCGCCACCAGTTTTATCTGCAGCGGTGTGAGCGCTACGGCGGTCCCGAAGTAGTCGGCGAAGGTGACGGCCTGGGCGGCCCAGGAGTTGGGTGTGGTCACGAGCCACATCCAGCCGAACATGAAGGCGAGAGGCTTGCCGAAAGCCTGACGCAGGTAGACGTAGGGCCCTCCGGCGTCCGGGTACATGGCGGCGAGTTCCGCCACCGACAGCGCGCCGAACAGCGAGATGAGCCCGCCCAGGATCCACACCAGCGCCACGCCCGTGAGGCTGCCGGTGCCGGCAGCCACCGGCGCCGGGATCTTGTAGATACCGCTGCCGATGATGACGCCGACCACCACGGCGGCGCCGGTCCAGACGCCGAGCTTGCGGGGGAGCTTGCGGGTCTCCGATTTCTGGCTGGTATGCATAGGGGAGGGACTTTAGCCTGCTGACAGCGTCTCTGAACAGGGGAAGGGCGCTTTTGTTTCAGTCCCCGTGAGCTGCGTTCATGTCCGCCGCCATCGGAAGTTGGGTGGCGGAGTTTGGACCGGGCCGGTGGCCGGGGGTTCCCAGGCGCCGGGACGAGCCCCGCCGCGCCGCTATATAGTGTTCGGGCCGGCGAGCCGCCGGCGCGTGCATACCGGAGGCCGGTCATGGTCATCGTCAGTATCCTCGTCGCCGCCGCCGTCATGTGGATGCTGGGCGCGGCCTGGTACTCCCCGGCGCTGTTCGCCAAGGCCTGGGGGCGCGAAGCGGGCGTGAACATGGAACAGAAGCCCGACGGCAAGACCCTGATGAAGATGTTCGGCGGCAGCTTCCTGCTCATGGTGTTCGGGGCGGCGATCCTCGACTGCATCCTGACGAGCTGGGCGCCGGGCCAGGGTTTCGCCCACGGCCTGGCGGTGGGGTTCCTCGGCGGCATGCTGGCGGCGGTGGTCACCGGCATCAACTACGTCTACGAGAGCCGCAGCCTGAAGCTCTTCGCGATCAACGTGGGTTACGACATCGTCGGCTTCTCGCTCATGGGACTCGTCCTTTCGGCCTTCTAAGATGACCGTAGCGCAGGCAGCGGCGCCCGCAGGCGAGACGGACGCGGACCGGCTCGCGGCCTGGTTCGAGGGCCGCGCACGGGTCGTGGCGCTCACCGGCGCCGGTTGCAGCACCGAGTCCGGCATACCCGATTACCGCGATGAGCAGGGTGCCTGGAAGCGCAAGCCGCCGGTGCAGCTGCGGGACTTCGTGACGAGCGAGCCGGCGCGCCGCCGCTACTGGGCGCGCGCGCTACTGGGCTGGCGACGCTTCGCCGGCGCGGGCCCCAACGGTGCGCACCGCGCGCTCGCGGCACTCGAGGCGGGTGGGCGCCTCGTCCATCTCATCACCCAGAACGTGGATGGCCTGCACCAACGGGCCGGGAACCGTCACGTCACTGACCTCCACGGGCGGCTGGACGAGGTGGAGTGCCTCTGCTGCGGCGCGCGCCTCCCGCGGGCCGCGTTCCAGTCGGAACTCGAGGACCGCAATCCGCAGTGGCAGCGCTGGAGCGCCGGCATGGCGCCGGATGGCGATGCGGACCTGGAGGGCGTGGATTTCTCGGCGTTCCGCATACCGGATTGTGCTGTCTGCGGCGGCCTGCTGAAGCCCGCGGTGGTGTTCTTCGGCGAGGCCATCCCTGCCGAGCGCAGCCGTCAGGCGCTGGCGATGGTCGAGACCGCCGACGCGCTGCTGGTGGCCGGCTCCTCCCTCATGGTCTGGTCCGGGTTCCGGCTGGTGCGCGCCGCCGCCGAGAAGGGTTTGCCGGTGGCGGCAGTGAACCGGGGCCGCACCCGCGCCGACCACCTCTTGCAGCTCAAGATCGAAGGCGCGTGCGCGGACACCCTGTCACAAACGGCGTCGCGCCTGGGTCTGTGAGATAGCCGGGCAGGATACGATCGAGCACATCACCGGGGAGACGGCCATGGCGGACGCGGAATGGGTTGATCTGGGACGGACCGAGGACCTCAAGCGCAAGCCCGTGCAGCAGCTCGCCGCCGGCCGCAAGCAGATTGCGCTGGTGTGGACGGACGGGCGCTTCAGCGCTGTCTCCGGC
>DATIEQ010000211.1:0-6185 GCA_035455665.1 Gammaproteobacteria bacterium
ACCGGCCGCGTGATCCCGTCCAGCAGCGCCTGCACGTCCGGCAGCCAGGCGATCGGCTTCGCTTACGAGACCGTGAAGCACGGCCAACAGACCGTGATGATCGCCGGGGGCGGCGAGGAACTGAGCGTCGGGCCCATCGCCATGTTCGATACCATGTACAGCGCGAGCCTACGCAACGATGCGCCGCATACCTCGCCACGGCCCTTCGACCGCGACCGCGACGGCCTGGTGCTGGGGGAGGGCGCCGTGACCCTGATCCTGGAGGATCTCGACTTCGCACGTGCGCGCGGCGCGCGCATCTACGCCGAGGTCGTCGGTTTCGGCACCAACTCCGACGGCGCCCACATGACGCAGCCGCGGGTCGACACCATGGTGCAGGCGATGCAGCTCGCCCTCGAGGATGCCGCGCTGTCCCCCGGCGTCATCGGCTACGTGAGCGCCCACGGCACGTCCACGACCCGCGGCGACATCGCCGAGTCGCGCGCCACGCGCGAGGTGTTCGAGCGGCGCGTGCCCATCAGCGCCCTGAAGAGCTATTTCGGCCATACGCTCGGCGCCTGCGGCGCGCTCGAATCCTGGCTGCCCATCGAGATGATGCGCGAGGGCTGGTTCGCGCCTACGATCAACCTGGATCACCTGGATCCGGACTGCGCGGACCTGGATTACATCGTGGGCAAGGGGCGGGCCATCGAGACCGAGTACGTGATGAACAACAATTTCGCGTTTGGTGGTATCAACACAAGCCTGATCTTCAAACGCTGGAAGAAATGAAAAGGAAAATCGTGGCACAGGGGTCCGCGGCGATGCCGCGGGCGCCCGCACAGGATGTGCGGGCCGGACTATGAGCGGAGCAGGAAGCGCAGCGAAATAGTGCCGCGATTCTCAGGATATATCAGACTTTGTCTAAAGGGGTATTCCCGCCGGTGAACTGGGCCTTGGCCTGGGCCAGGCGGTAGCGGTGCTCCGCGTAGAAGCGGCGCCAGTTGAACAGCGCCAGGGTGTAGTAGATCACCCGGAAGAACACCAGCCGCAGCAGCACTTTCTTCGAGTCGAACAGGTCCCCCGCCAGCATCGAGATCACGCCCTGTTCCACCTGCAGGTGGTTGCGCGGGTTGCGGAACAGGTGACGCATCACCGGCGAATTGAAGCGGTAGATGAAGAACGAGAAGCGACTCATGCCGCGCCGTTGGCGCTTCTCCAGCCGGCGCTGCAGCAGCGCCTCCTGCGAGGGATCGCGCAGGACCGCATCCACCACCGCCGCGGCCTGCTCGGCGCAACTGGTGGCGAGATATACACCCGAGGAGAACACCGGATCCAGGAACGCGAACGCGTCCCCCACCAGCATCCAGCCTGGTCCGCCGATGGTGGCGGAGTCGTAGGAATAGTTCCCCGTGACGCGCACCTCGTTGTCGATGAGCTTCGCGTCCTGCATGCGCTTCCACAGCGCCTTGTTCATCTTGAGCGTCTCGAACAGGAACTCCTGGGTGCGTCCGCGGCGCTGCTTGAGGTAATCCGGCCGGCACACCGCGCCCACGCTCATCACCTTGTTCGGCAGCGGGATCATCCACATCCAGCCGTAATCGAAGTTGTAGATGCTGATGTTGCCGGCGTCCCGCCCGGGGCGGAACTCGGCGTCGCGGAAGTGCCCGAAGATGGCCGCGCTCTGGTGCTCGGGGTTCTTGATGCGGATCTTCTTCTTGCTGGCCAGGAACGCGTCGCGACCGCTGGCGTCCAGGAGGTAGCGGGCCTGGACCCGGTAGCGGCGGCCGTCCTGGGTCTGGGCGTCGGCGAGGGTGTCCAGCGGGCCGCGGTGTTCCACCGCCGTCACCTCCACCCCCTCGCGACCGTCCACGCCGCTCGCGCGCGCGTGGTCGAACAGCATCTTGTCGAAGTCCTGGCGCCAGACCTGGAAGGCGTGCGGCGGGCTGTCGCCCAGGGCGTGCCCGAAATCGTAGGTGTTGTAGCCGCGCTCGTTCTCGGCCTCGAAGTCGGCGCCCGGCTTGTACACGCCCATGGCGCGGACCTTCTCCAGCACGCCGAGGCGCTCGAATACCGGCAGGTTCATGGGCAGCAGCGATTCGCCGATGTGGAAACGCGGGTGGCGGTCCTTCTCGAGCTGGATCACCTTGTGACCCTTCTGCGCCAGGAAACCCGCCGCGGTGCTGCCGCCGGGCCCGCCGCCGATCACGAGCACGTCGCATTGTTCGACCGGTGTCACCGCTTCGTCCATCTAGACCGCTCCCCAGATATGTATCGGCGTCGCGATGGACCGTGTGAGCGCGGTCTTCGATATCTCTCGTGGCGAATTTCGTGACGGAAGAACGCCGAGCAGCTCGCGACGGATGAGGCTAAATCAGCGCGACGGGACTTGCAAGCGCGGCTGGATGAAACGGGGCCGGGAGCGGGCGGCGGCTTCGGGCCGGTTCATTTCAGGTATGCTATGCGGGCAGGATAAGCCACGGTCGCCGCATAACCATTATGAGCAAGAGCAGAGTCCTGGTCGTCCATTACTCCTCCCCCAGCGGACAACTGAGCGACGTCATCCGGAACCTGACCGAGCCCCTGGGCGAGGCCGGTCTCGAGGTGCACCACCTGGTGCTGCGCCCGAAACAGCCCTATCCCTTCCCCTGGCCCGTGCTGCGGTTCTTCGATACCTTCCCGGAGACCATCTACCTGGATCCGCCCGAGAACGAGCCCCTCGGCCTCGGCAGGAACGAGCGCTTCGATCTGGTGATCCTGGGCTATCAGGTCTGGTTCCTCTCGCCGTCCCTGCCCACCGCCGCGTTCCTCAAGGACGCGCAGGCGCAGGCGATCCTCAAGGACACGCCGGTCGTCACCGTGATCGCCTGCCGGGATATGTGGCTCATGGCCCAGGAGCGGGTCAAGGAGCTGCTCGCCGCCTGCGGCGCGAAGCTCGTGGGCAACGTGGTGCTGGTGGACGAGGGTGGCAGCGTCGGCAGCCTGATCGCCACGCCGCTGTGGATGCTGACGGGCAAGCGCGGTCCCCGCTGGGGCGGGCTCATCCCGCGCGCTGGCGTTAACCCCAAGCAGATCCAGGCCAGCCGCCGCTTCGGCGAACGCATCGCCTCGGTGCTGACGCGGGGTGGGGCGCTGGACGCCGGCCTTCTCCAAGGCCTCGGCGCGGTGAAGGTCAACACACGCCTCATCACCACCGAGAAGGCGGCGCGGCGCAGCTTCCTCGCCTGGGGCGCGTTGCTGCGCAAACTCGGACCGCAGGGCGCCTGGCAGCGCATGCCGGTGGTGCTCTTCTATATATTCTTCCTGATCGCGCTGCTGCTCACCGTGCTGCCTTTGAGCATGCTGCTCAAGACGCTCACGGCGCCGCTGCTGCGCAGCCGCATCGCGGCCCAACAGGCCTATTTCAGTCAACCCTCAGGCGAGTAACCCGGATCGACCATGACAGGCAAGGCTTATATCACCAACCTCTCGGCGTTCCTGCCGAACGCTCCGATCGGCAACGACGAGATGGAGTCGGTGCTGGGCATGATCAACGGCAAGCCGTCGCGGGCGCGGCGCATCATCCTGCGCTCCAACGGCATCAAGACCCGCCATTACGCGGTGGATCCGGCCACGGGCAAGGCCACCCACACCAACGCCCAGCTCACCGCCGAGGCGGTGCGCAAGCTCGCCAACGGCCATTTCAAGCTGGAGCAGATCGACCTCCTGGCCTGCGGCACCACCTTCGCCGACCAGCTGGTGCCGAGCCACACCAACATGGTGCACGGCGAGCTCGGCATCCCACCTTGCGAGAACGTCGCCACCTCCGGTGTCTGCATCAGCAGCACCGCGGCGCTCAAGTACGCCATGATGGGCGTCGCCGGCGGCGAGTACAGTCACGCGGTCTGTGCCGGCTCCGAGACGCCCTCGTCGGTGATGCACGCGCGCAACTTCCAGCCTGAGAGCGAAGCGCAGATCGCGGCGTTGGAGGGCGACGGGGTGATGGCGTTCCAGAAGGACTTCATCCGCTGGATGCTGTCCGACGGCGCCGGTGCCGCGCTGCTGGAGCCCAGGCCCGCGGCCCACGGCCCCTCGCTACGCATCGACTGGATCGTCGGGCGCACCTATGCGAACGAGCAGCCCGCCTGCATGTACGGCGGCTCCGAGAAACTGGAGGACGGCCGGCTCAAGGGCTGGCCTGCCTACGAACCCCATGAATGGGCCGAGCGCTCCGTGTTCACCCTGAAGCAGGACGTGAAGCAGTTGAACGAGCACGTCATGCCCTATACCGTGGAGCGGCCCTTGCGGGAGATCCCGCAACTGACGCAGCTCGACCCCAAGAGCATCGACTACTTCGTGCCGCACTACTCCTCGCACTATTTCCGCGACAAGGTGTATGCGCACATGCTGAAGGCGGGTTTCGACATCCCGCAGGAGCGCTGGTTCACGAACCTCTATACCAAGGGCAACACCGGCGCGGCGTCCATCTTCATCATCCTCGAGGAGCTGTTCCACTCCGGCCGCCTCAAGCCCGGCCAGCGCATCCTGTGCTACGTGCCGGAGAGCGGGCGCTTCAGCACCGCCTGGATCCATCTCACGGCCTGCGCCCCCGACGGCAAGAGCTGATCGCGGCGCCGCATGAAGAAGCACGAGGTTCCGCAGGACCAGGCCAAGGCCTTCATGGGCCACAGCAAGCTCCTCTACGCCGTGGACGAGCAGGGTCGGTGCGTGCCGGCGCCGTGCAACGGTTGGGAAGCGGAGGTCATCGTGCTCGACCAGGCCATCGCCGAATACGAGCGCGAGGCCGCGGCGGCCTGGGAGCGTGCGCGCCGCGGCGAAGGCTCCACGCTCGAGTACCACATGTACCGCCAGCGCATGGACCTCGTGCTGTTGGCGCAGACCACCGGCCTGTTCAAATGGCGCGTGCGGCGTCATCTCCGGCCCGGCGCGTTCGCGAGACTCTCCGACGGCGTCCGGGGGCGCTACGCCGATGCGCTGGGCCTCAGCCCCGCTGAGCTCGACTCGCTGCCGGAGCAGCCGTGAACGCCGTCCCCAAGCCGCGGGACGTGGAAGTCCCCTTCCAGCACGAGCAAAGCGCTCACTGCGAATCGGGCGTGATCTCCGCGCTGCTGCGCCACAACAAGCTGCCCATCTCCGAACCGATGGCCTTCGGGATCGGCTCCGGGCTCGCCTACGCTTACTTGCCGTTCGTGAAGTTCGGCGGCCTGCCGCTGTTCGCCTACCGCATGCCCCCGCGCCATATCATCCGCGTGCTGACCCGACGCCTCGGGATCCGGATGCACGTGGAGACCTTCCGCGAGCCCGCGGCGGGGATGGCGGCGCTGGACCGGCACCTGGCCCAGGGGCGGGCGGTGGGGGCGCAGACCTCCGCCTACTGGCTCTCGTATTTCCCGCCCGACATGCGCTTCCATTTCAACGCCCACAACCTGATCGTCTACGGGAAGCGCGGCGACAACTACCTGATCAGCGACCCGGTGATCGACATCCTGGTGGAGTGCGAGGCGGAGGCGCTGCGCAAGGCCCGTTTCGCGCGCGGCGTGCTGGCGCCCAAGGGGCTGCTCTATTACCCGGACTACATCCCGCCGCAGCCCGACCTGGCGCGGGCTGCCCGCAAGGCGATCCGCTATACCGCGGGCATGATGTTGTACCTGCCCGTGCCCATCTTAGGTATACGCGGCATGCGGCTCGTGTCGCGCAAGATCCGCAGGCTCGACCCCCGCGAGGAGCACCCCAACAAGCTGCTGCTCGGCCATATCGTGCGCATGCAGGAGGAGATCGGCACGGGCGGCGCGGGTTTCCGTTTCCTCTACGCGACCTTCCTGCAGGAGGCCGCGGTGCTGCTCGGCAAACCCGGCCTCGAGCCCATCGCCCGCGACCTGACGGCGGTCGGCGACGAATGGCGGCGTTTCGCGCTGCACGCCGCGAAGATGTGCAAGGACCGCATGCCCATGGATTACGCCCTGCTGGCCGACCAGCTGGAGCACTGCGCCAGCGAGGAGCAGAAGATCTACCGGCGCCTACGCGCCGAAGTGGAATAGGTTCCAGCCGCGTTCCAGGTCCCCATAGACCAGGAACAAGGCGCCCGCCGCGCCGCCGCCGAGGGACTCCACGACCCAGGCCGCTTCCATGCCCTCGTGACAAGGTCCTTCTCCGCCCAGGATCGCGCCAGGGAACCCGCTCCTGAGCCTCTTCGCCGCGCTCGATTC
>DATIEQ010000212.1:0-5606 GCA_035455665.1 Gammaproteobacteria bacterium
AAATGTACGCTGCAGCCGTGCACGCGCTCCCCGGCGGCGAGCGCACGGCGGTGGGTGTGCAGGCCGCGGTACTTGGGCAGGAGCGAGGGGTGGATGTTCAGCAGCCGGCCGCGGTAGGCCTCCAGGACCTCGGGCCCTAGGATGCGCATGAAGCCGGCCAGGACCACCAGCGCGGGGGAGTGGCGGGCGATGAGTGCGGTGAGCGCCCGGTCGTAATCGCCGGGCACGGGATGTTCCTCGGGCGATACTGCGATCGCTGGTATCTGCGCCGCACGCGCACGCGCGAGGCCTGGGGCGCCCGCCCGATCGCTCAGCACGGCGCGCACTGCCACGGGCAGTCCTGCGTCGGCGATGCGGTCGAGGATGGCTTGCAGGTTGCTGCCGCGGCCGGAGATCAGCACCACCGCCGGCAGCGGGGCGTGGGCCGCAGCCGGCATCAGCGGATCTGGACGATGCCGTTGCCGCGTTCCACGCGGCCCACGGCCCAGGCCTTCTCACCGGCGGCAGCGAGTGCCCTGAGCACGCGAGCCTCGTCTTCGGCAGCGATGCAGGCGATCATGCCGAGGCCCATGTTGAAGGTGCGGTACATCTCCGCATCGGCGATCTCCCCTTCCTTCTGCAGCCAGTCGAAGAGCGCGGGCCGCGGCCAGACCTTGGCGTCGAGGGTCACGTCCAGGCCCTCCGGCAGTACCCGCGGGATGTTCTCCACGAGGCCGCCTCCGGTGATGTGGGCGTAGGCATGGACCTGGACTTCCTCCAGGAGCTTCAGCAGGGGCTTCACGTAGATGCGCGTCGGCTCCAAGAGTTGCTCGATGAGCGCACGGCCGCCGAGCCTCTCCTCGAAGGAGGCGCCGCTCACGGCGAGGACCTTGCGGACCAGGGAGTAGCCGTTGGAATGGGCGCCGGAGGACGCGAGGCCGACGACCACGTCGCCTTCCGCCACCCGGCTGCCGTCGAGGATGCGCTCCTTCTCCACCACGCCGACGGCGAAGCCGGCGAGATCGTAGTCTTCGCCCTGGTAGAGGCCCGGGAGCTCCGCGGTCTCGCCGCCCACGAGGGCACAGCCTGCGATCTCGCAGCCCTTGGCGATGCCACCGACGACCGCCGCGGCGGTATCCACGTCCAGGCGGCCGGTGGCGTAGTAATCCAGGAAGAACAGCGGTTCTGCGCCCTGCACCACGATGTCGTTGACGCACATGGCCACGAGGTCGATGCCGATGCTGCCATGACGGCCGCTGTCGATGGCGAGCTTGAGCTTGGTGCCGACGCCGTCGGTGCCGGACACCAGTACGGGGTGGCGGTAACGAGAGGGGAGTTCGACCAGCGCGCCGAAGCCACCGAGGCCGCCGAGTACCTCGGGGCGATGGGTGCGTCTGGCCGCCGGTTTGATGCGCTCCACGAGTTCGTCACCCGCGTCGATGTCCACGCCGGCGTCGCGGTAGGTGAGGGGCTTTTTCGCGCTCATGGGTGCGTCCGGGGCCCTGAATGTGACGGGCCGCTCGCGGGGCGGCGGCCCGAAACGGTATATTCTACACGACGCCTTATTTCGCCCGGTGGCTCGCCGGCGGAGATTGCATGACCGTGAAGCGCCTACGTCCCATTGCCTGGATGCTGCTCGCCGTCCTCACCTTTCCGGGTGAGGTGTACGCGGCCATGCTCACGGGCCTCTACGAGGTACGCGTACCGGTGGTAGACCGCACGGCTGCGGCACGGCGCGTCGCGGTGCAGCAGGGCCTGGCCGTGGTGCTGGTCAAGGTGACGGGCGAACGCAACCTCGGCGGACCTCTGGTGGGGTTGCTTTCCCACGCCGACCAATACGTCCAGCAATACCGCTACGAACAGGCGCCGCCCGATACGGCGCAGCCGAACGCGGCGTCGGCCGGCTCCCAGAGCCAGAACTTGGTCTTGTGGGCGAAGTTCGACGCGGACGTGGTGAACCAGGCGGCCCACGGCGCGGGCGCGCCGGTGTGGGGCACGGAACGCCCGCGCACGCTGGTGTGGCTTGCGGTGCAGGAGGGAAACACTCCGCACATCATTAACGCCGGCGACAGTTCTTTCCTCGTCCCGGCCCTCGTGGCCGCCGCCGACCAGCGCGGCCTCAGCCTCGTGCTTCCGCAGATGGATGGCCCCGACCGCTCCGCCATCGGACTGCCCGACGTGACCGGTTTCATGCAGGACCGCCTCCTGCAGGCATCCGCTCGCTACAAGCCGGACGCCGTGCTGGTAGGCACGGTGACGCCCTTCGGCACCGGCCAATACGCCGCCCGCTGGCAACTCCTTTACGGCGGTGCGCCCCAGGCCTGGGAGACGCCGCCCGCCGCGGAGAGCGACGCGGCCACGGATGGCGTAGAGGGTGCCGCGGATCGATACGCCCAGCGCCTCGCCATCCCCGCCAGCGCCGGCGACCTCGACGGCGTGAGCCTGGCGGTGGACGGGGTCACCAGTCTCGATGCCTATGGGAAACTGCTGCACTATCTCGAGGCCCTCACGCCGGTGCGCGCCGTACACGTGGAGCGGGTGGAGCAGGGCAGCGTGTATTTCGGTGTGGACGTGCACGGTACGCTCGATGTGCTGGAACAGACCATGGTGCTGGGCGGCTTGCTGACGCCGGCGACGAACACACCAGCGCCCACACCGCTGCGCTACCGCTATGCGCCTTGAGGCCGGACGTGGATAGCAGACTCGCGACCGGTGCCGCCGTCCTCGTCTGCGGCCTGCTCATCTACCTTCTCGGCCCCATCCTCACGCCTTTCCTGGTGAGCGCGCTGCTCGCGTGGATCGGCGACCCCGCCGCCGACCGGCTCGAGGCCTGGAAGTTCCCGCGTAGCGCGGCGGTGGGGGTGGTCTTCGTGGCGACCCTGTTCGTGCTGGCGTTGATCCTCCTGCTCATCGTGCCGCTCGCCGCCCGCGACTTCGCGGCCCTCTCCTTGCGTGTGCCCCAGGCCCTCGCCTGGTTCGATGCCACGGCTGTGCCCTGGCTTGCGGTACACCTGAAGGTGGACCCGGCGCGTCTGCACCTGCAGAACATCACCAACCTGCTGGCCAACAACCTGATGAGCGCCGGCCAGTTCGCCAGCGATACGCTCGCCACCGTATCCCACTCGAGCCACGCGGTGTTCGCCTTTTTCATGAACTTGCTGCTGATCCCGGTGGTCACCTACTACCTGCTACGCGATTGGGACATCATGAAGGCCCGCGTCGCGGCACTTCTGCCGCGGGACCAGGCGCCGGCCATCACGCGGCTCGCCACCGAATGCGAGGCGGTACTGGCCGCTTTCTTCCGCGGGCAGCTCCTGGTCATGGCTTGCCTCGCCATCGTCTACAGCCTGGGGCTCAGCATCGTGGGCCTGGACAATGCCGTGGCCATCGGCGTCATCGCCGGGCTCCTGGGGTTCGTGCCCTACCTCGGCATCGCCACCGGCATCACCCTCGCGTTGCTCTCGGCGCTGCTGCAGGGAAGCGACCCCTGGCTGCCGCTCTGGGTCCTCCTGGTGTTCGGCCTGGGTCATCTCCTCGAGAGTTTCGTGCTCACGCCGCGCCTGGTGGGCGGACGCATCGGCCTGCACCCGGTGCTGGTGATCTTCGCCATCCTCGCCGGTGGCGAACTCTTCGGTTTCGTGGGCGTGCTGCTCGCGCTCCCGGCCGCGGCGGCGGGCACGGTCTTCGTGCGCCATGCCCGGGAGCGTTACCTGCAGAGCGATCTCTACAAGGGTTCGAGCGGGGGCGAGTCGTGAGCGCGGAGCAGGCGCTCGACGGGCAGTTGGCACTGCCCATCACGCTCGATGCGGGCGCGACCCTCGACAACTTCTACGCCGGACCGAACGGCGCGGCGGTGGAGGCCCTTCGCAGCGTCGCCTTGAGCGGCGTTACGCCGGTCATGTTCTTGCATGGGGCGGATGGCACCGGCAAGTCCCATCTGCTCCAGGCGGCCTGCCGTGCCGCCATCGCCGCCGGGCGCAGTGCGCTCTATCTCCCCATGGGGCAGGCGGTGTTGCTGGACCCTTCGGTGGTCGAGAACCTGGACCGTTATGCGCTGGTCTGCATCGACGATGTGCAGCGGATCGCCGGCGCGGAAGCTTGGCAGCGGGCGCTGCTCGCGCTCTTCGACGCACTCAAGGCGAGGGGCGGCGCCTTCGTGGCGAGCGCGCGTGGCGCGCCTGCGTCCATCAAGCGCCTGCTGCCGGATCTCGTGTCGCGGCTCGCCTGGGGCCCGGTGTTCCAGCTCGCGGCCTTGAACGACGTGGACAAGATCGCGGCGCTGCAGCAACGGGCTGCGGGGCGAGGCTACGAGTTGCCGGGGGAGACGGCGAAGTTCCTGCTCAATCGGCTGCAGCGGGACATGAGCACTCTGTGCGCCACCGTGGATGCCCTGGACGCGGCATCGCTCGCAGCCCAGAGGAAAGTCACCGTGCCGTTCGTGAAGTCAATCCTGGAGAAGCATTAAGCGCTCGCGCGCCATCCCTTGAGTGCCGCACTCGCGCTGAAGAAAAGCAGGATGCTCAGGAAGACCTCCACGGCGCCGTAGACCGCCCCGCTCGCGCTGGCGAGCGCCACCGCCACGCCTTGTGCGAAGTAGCCGAGGGACAGGAAGCCGGCCCAGGCGTAGCCCCCTTTGCTTCCTCTGAACAAGAATGGTGCGAGCACGGCGAGGGGCAGGAGGCTCACGGCGGACCAGGTCAGGCGCACCGGCAACGGTGCGTTCCCCAGGAGCGCAAGCCAGACCACGAGCCAGCCCGCGAGCAGGGTGTAGGCGCCCCTCACCAGAAGACGGCCGGAATAGCGGAGTGTCATCCGGCCTTGAGGCGCAGCGCCACGCCTGCCACCCGCGCCCCCAACGCTTGGCAGAGGCGCTTCTCCTGTTCCGTCACGGGCCGATCGCTGTCCACGCCCGCATGATGGCTGGGACCGTAGGGCGTGCCGCCGCTCGTGGTCTCCATGAGTGCGTCCTCGGTATAGGGCAGGCCCACCAGCAGCATGCCGTGGTGCAGCAACGGCAGCATCATGGAGACCAGCGTCGTCTCCTGGCCACCGTGGAGCGAGGAGCTGGACGTGAACACCCCCGCCGGCTTGCCCGCGAGCACGCCCGAGAGCCACAGCGCGCTCGTCCCGTCGAAGAAGTACTTGAGGGGCGCGGCCATGTTGCCGAAGCGGGTGGGGCTGCCGAGGATGAGCCCCGCGCATTCCTTGAGGTCGTCATGGCTCGCATAGGTGGGGCCGGCGGCGGGGATCGAGTCCTCTATCGCCTCGCTCACCGCGGATACGGCAGGTACGGTGCGCAGACGCGCACGGGCACCGGCCACGCTCTCCACGCCGCGGCATACCTGACGCGCCATCTCGGCGGTGGCGCCATGGCGGCTGTAGTAGAGGATCAGGATGTCGGTGCTCACAGGATCTCCAGCACCGCCTCGGGCGGCCGACCGATGCGCGCCGCATCGCCCGCGAACACCACCGGACGCTGGATGAGCACGGGATACCGGTGCATGAATTCGATGAGGGCCTGGTGTGAGAGAGCGGTGTCGTCGGCGCCGGCGCTCCTGTACTCCGCTTCATCGCGGCGCATGAGCTCGCGCGGTTCGAGCTTGAGCAGCGCGAGCGCGCGCTCGATC
>DATIEQ010000213.1:0-2297 GCA_035455665.1 Gammaproteobacteria bacterium
CGCTTGATGCTCATGGACACCTCGCGGCGCAGGTCGCCTTCCACCGTGAAGCGCGCCACCTGGGTGCGCAGCGCCTCCACCTCGGCGTCGGTCAGGTCCTTCACCTTGGTGACCGGCTTCACGCCGGCGGCGTCGCAGATCCACTTGGCGCGGTTGCGGCCGATGCCGAAGATGCTCTGCAGGCCGATGACGGCATGCTTGTTGGCCGGGATGTTGATGCCTGCGATACGCGCCATGTGCCTTTCCTTAACCGCCCCGGCGATGGCCGGGGGAAAACGGGTGATTTTGCCTGAAATCCCTAATCAAATCAAGGTGTAACCAGAGCCTCAGCCCTGACGCTGCTTGTGCCGTGCGTCCGAGCAGATGACCCGCACCACGCCGCCGCGCCGCACGATCTTGCAGTTGCGGCAGATCTTCTTGACCGATGCACGAACCTTCATGACTCCACTCCTGCGCGGGCCCCGGGCCCGCGCCTAATTAAGCCTAAATCAGCGGATCTGCCCCGCGCCGCCGTAGCCCTTGAGGTTGGCCTTGCGCAGCAACCCTTCGTACTGGTGGGACATCATGTGCGCCTGCAGCTGCGCCATGAAGTCCATCACCACCACCACGATGATGAGCAACGAGGTGCCGCCGAAATAGAACGGCACGTTGAATTTCAGGATCAGGAACTCGGGCAGCAGGCAGACGGCCGTGACGTAGACGGCGCCCCACAGGGTCAGCTTGGTGAGCACCGCGTCGATGTAGGCAGCGGTCTGCTGGCCGGGACGGATGCCCGGGATGAAGGCGCCGGATTTCTTCAGGTTCTCGGCGGTCTCCCGCGAGTTGAACACCAGCGCCGTGTAGAAGAAGCAGAAGAACACGATCAACAGGCCGTAGGTCAGCACGTACACCGGCTGCCCGGGGGACATGACCGCGGCGAACTTCTGCAGGAAGGTCAGGTTCGGGTTCTGGCCGAACCAGTTCCCGAGGGTCGCCGGGAACAGGATGATCGAGGACGCGAAGATCGGCGGGATCACGCCCGACATGTTGAGCTTGAGCGGCAGGTGACTGGACTGCGCCGCGTACATGCGGCGGCCCTGCTGGCGCTTCGCGTAGTTGACCGTGATGCGCCGCTGGGCGCGCTCCACGAACACCACGAAGCTCGTGACCCCGAGCACCAGGGCCAGCACCACGATGGCCATGAGCGGATTCATCTGGCCGGTGCGCACCAGTTCCAGCGTGCCGCCGAAGGCCGCCGGCAGGCCGGCGATGATGCCGGAGAAGATGATCATGGAGATACCGTTGCCCACGCCGCGCTCGGTGACCTGCTCGCCGAGCCACATGAGGAACATGGTGCCGGTCACCAGGCTCACGGTCGCCGACAGCACGAAGTTCGGGCCTGGGTGCACCGCGATGCCCTGGTTCTGCAAGGCGATGGCCGCGCCCAGGGACTGGAACAGTGCGAGACCGACGGTCGCGTAACGGGTGTAGCGGGTGATCTTGCGTTGCCCCGAGGGGCCTTCCTTGCGGATCTGTTCCAGTGAGGGCACCACCACCGCCAGCATCTGCATGATGATGGAGGCCGAGATGTAGGGCATCACGCCGAGCGCGAAGATGGACAGGCGCCTAAGCGCGCCGCCCGAGAACATGTTGAACATGTCCAGGATGCCGCCCGAATGCTGGTTGAAGAGGCGCGCCAGGGCGATGGGGTCGATGCCCGGCACCGGGATGTGCGTGCCCACGCGGAACACGACGAGCGCACCCGCCAGGAACAGCAGGCGGCGGCGCAGCTCGGTGAGCTTGCCGATCTCGCCTAAGGATCCGAGCATGCTGGCGCCGGTGCGGGACACTTATTCCTCCACCTTGCCGCCGGCCGCTTCGATGGCGGCGCGGGCACCTTGGGTCACCGCGATGCCCTTGAGGCTGACCTTCTTCTCGAGCTTGCCCGCCAGGATCACCTTGACCCGGTCGGTGGCGATCGACACCAGGCCCGCCTGTTTCAGCGCCGGGATGTCGATGACCTCGATCTCGAGGCGCGCCAGCGCATCCAGGCGCACTTCGGCGCGGGTGTGCTTCAGGTGCGAACGGAAACCCACTTTCGGCAGGCGGCGTTGCAGCGGCATCTGGCCGCCCTCGAAGCCCACCTTGTGGTAGCCGCCCTTGCGGGCGTACTGGCCCTTGTGGCCCTTGCCGGAGGTCTTGCCCAGGCCGGAACCGATGCCGCGCCCGAGACGTTTCTTGACCGTCTTGCTGCCCACGGCGGGGGATAGCGTGTTGAGTCGCATGTCAGTTCTCCTCGACGCGCAACATGTAGGACA
>DATIEQ010000214.1:0-2094 GCA_035455665.1 Gammaproteobacteria bacterium
CGTCCGTTCCTGTGGGGCCATGGCCGAGCCTTACCAGTCCAGGTCCACCTGGGGCCGGTTGGGGTCCTGAGTCACCGGCTTGCGGGGAGCGGCGGCAGGCATGTGCTGGTCGACGAACTGGGCCAGCTGCCCTTCGCTCATCATTCCCGGCTGGGCCGCCACCGGCTTGCCCTCGACGAACAAGGCGAGCGTGGGAACTGAGCGCACGGAGTAGCGCCCGGCGATATCCGGCGCGTCGTCGATGTCGACCTTCACGACGCCGAGGTCGCTGCGGCTCGCGGCGAACTTCTCCAGGGCCGGCGCCATGGCGCGGCACGGGCCGCACCACGAGGCCGAGAAGTCCACCAGGACCGGACCGGGGCCGGCGACCGCCGCGTCGAAGTCGCTGGAGCCGACGTTGTTGACTGCTGGCATGGCATCTTCCTTTCTGCAGGAGGTGGGTCTCTCGAGGGTCAGCGGTTGCTTGTGGACGGGGTGTGCGTCTTGGCATTCAGTTGCGCGCGCAGCTCGCCCTTCGGGTGCCTGCGGGAACTTGCCAGCGCCCGGGCGCCACCGGCGTGAGCATCACCACCACCGGCACCGCGGTGTCGGCGTCGTCGTCGATGGCGACGGTGGCGTCCGGCAGCGTGGGCGCGAACACCACGCCGCTCACCTTGCCGTCCTCGTCGATCACGACGGCCGCCTGTCCGGTGCGGTCTGCACCGGCGGCGACTCCTGGGCGCCGCTGAGCATCAGGGTCTCCTCTTCCACCGCTTGGGTCTGGGGAGCCGTCTGGACGCAGCCGGCAAGTGCGATGGCGAGCATCGCGGGAAGCATTTTCTTCATCGATTTCTCCTGGCAGTGAAAGCATCGGGCTCGGGCCGCTCCGGGCGCCTTGTATCTTTAGCGCTCGGACCGGCTCAGGTAGCCCGACGCGCCTCTGGGAAGGTTGAAGCCCGTGCCTGAGCACTGGGCGCCTGAGCTGGACCGTCCTTTCTTGCAGCCCGAACGGTTGTAGGAACTTGAAGTTCGCATAGACAAGGATGGGAGTGAAGGGACGTGTCCGACTCTGTTTTTATTGGTATTGATGTCTCCAGCCAGACGCTGGAGGTGGCCAGCAGCGCCCAGGGCAAGACCTGGCAGGTGACCAACGATGTGGGTGGCATCGACCAGTTGGTCAGCCAGGTATCGACGTTGACGCCCGCTCTGGTCGTGCTCGAGGCCACGGGTGGCTACGAGTTTGAGGCGGCCTGCGCGCTGCAGGCTGCGGGGCTGGCCGTGGCGGTGGTCAATCCACGCACCGCGCGCGACTTCGCTCGCGCGATGGGAGCCCTCGCCAAGACCGACGCGCTGGACGCGCGCATGCTGGCGGCCTTCGCCCGCGTGCTGCACCAGCACCCCGAGCGCGAACGCTTCGTCAAGCCGCTGGCCGATGCCGAACTGCAGCAACTGCAGGCCCTGGTGCTGCGCCGGCGCCAGTTGGTACAGATGCTGACCTCCGAGCGTCAGCGACTGCGCTTGGCGCATGTGGCGGCTCGTCCGAGCATCGAGCGGGTGATCGAGTTCTTGAAGCAGGAGCTCGGCGACAGTGAAGCCGAGGTGGCCGCGCACGTGCAGCGCCATCACGCTCGCTTGGCCCAGGCCCTGGCCAGCGTGCCGGGTATCGGCGCGGCCAGCGTGGCGGTGTTGCTGGCGGAATTGCCCGAACTGGGCAAGCTCGACCGCCGCCGCATCGCCGCGCTGGTGGGCGTGGCGCCCCTGAACCGCGACTCCGGCCAGATGCGCGGCCAGCGCTCCATCTGGGGTGGGCGCGCCGACGTGCGCCGCACCCTGTACATGGCTACCCTCGTGGCGGTCAGGCACAACCCCGTGCTCAAGGCCTGCTACGAGCGCCTGCTGGCCGCCGGCAAGCGCAAGAAGGTCGCCCTGGTGGCCTGCATGCGAAAGCTGCTCACGATGCTCAATGCCATCGCCAAGAACGGCTCCACTTGGGATTCGACCATGCATATTGCTTGACATCCAAGACGGTTGCTCAGGCCGGACCCAGGGCGTCCCGCGGCCCTACCGGGTGGCCCAGCCGCCGCCCAGGGTCTTGTAGAGCACGACCTGGTTCTG
>DATIEQ010000215.1:0-3842 GCA_035455665.1 Gammaproteobacteria bacterium
TGGTGGACGACTCCATCGTGCGCGGCACCACTTCGCGGCAGATAGTGCAGATGGCCCGCGACGTGGGCGCCAACAAGGTGTACTTCGCCTCGGCGGCGCCGCCGGTGAAGTATCCCAACGTCTACGGCATCGACATGCCGACGGCAAACGAGCTCATCGCCCACGACCGGAGCCCTGAGGAAGTGGCGCGCTTCATCGGCGCCGATAGGCTTATCTACCAGGAACTGTCCGACCTGATCGACGCCGTGCGCCGCGGCAACCCGCGTATCCAGCGCTTCGACACTTCGGTGTTCTCCGGCGAATACGTCACCGGGGACGTGAGCCGCGATTACCTGGCTTCGCTGGAGCTGGAACGCTCCGATGAGGCGAAGCAGAAGCGTTCGAAAGAAGGGCGGTCTGTCATCGAGATGTACAACGTTTCCTGACGTTCCCTAAGCACTCCGGATCCAAAAGGCGTCCTGCAGATGGTCCCGGAGCCGCGCAAGCTGTTACTCGATCTTTACCGCCAAGGGCTCGCCGCCGTGGATGGACGCCGTCGCGTGCACGAGTGGCTGAAGGCCCACCCCCCGCACGGACCGTTCTATCTGGTGGCTCTCGGCAAGGCGGCGGATGCCATGACTGCGGGGGCGCTGGATGCCGCCGCGCCATCCATGGCAGCGGGCCTGCTGGTCACCCGCTACGGTTACCTGGAGACCCCGGTATACCGGGACCCAAGGCTCCTGTCCCTGGAGGCAGGTCATCCGCTGCCGGACGAACACAGTCTCGCGGCGGGGAACGCCCTCGTGCTCTTCATGCAGGATGCGCCCGCGGATGCCCACTTCCTGTTCCTGATCTCGGGCGGAACGTCGAGCACCGTCGAGGTCCCGGTCGCGGGCGTGGCGCTGGAGCAGCTGCGGCGCCTGAACCTCTGGCTGCTCGGGAGCGGCCTCGCCATCGGGGACATCAACCGGGTGCGGAGCGCCTTGTCGCGGATCAAAGGCGGGCGACTCGCGGCGCTGCTCAAGGGACGCAAGGCCAGCGTGCTCTTGATGTCGGATGTGCCGGGAGACGGGCCGGCCGACATAGGCTCGGGCCTGCTCATCCCCCAGGCGTCGCAACCCTTGCCCGAACTGCCGCGGGAATTCGCCTCGCTGCCATTCCAGCGGGACGGGGTTGCCGCTTCGACACAGGTGGAGGCGCATGTCATCGCCTCCAACGCCATGGCGCGTGAGGCGATCGCCGTTGGTGCACGAGCGGCGGGGGTCGAGCCGCGGCTACACGATAGCCTGCCGGCGACGGATGCCGCCGCCTGCGGCGAGGCGGTCGCTGCATCCCTGCGGGACGCTCCGCCCGGCATACACATCTGGGGCGGCGAGACCACGGTCAAGCTCCCAGCCCATCCCGGGCTCGGCGGACGCAACCAGCAACTCGCGCTCGCGGCGGCACGCCGTCTCGCCGGCTCGCGGGGTATGCTGGTGCTGGCGGCGGGCAGCGATGGGAGCGATGGCGTCACCGACGATGCCGGCGCCCTGGTGGACGGCGGCACCCTGACGCGCGGCGAGGACGGCGGCTACGACGCGGCGGACTGCTTGCAGCGGGCAGACGCTGCACCGTTCCTCGAAGCCAGCGGCGACCTTATCCATACCGGTCCGACGGGCACGAACGTCATGGATATCATCATCGGGTATAAGAGCTGAGGCATGGGTTCCCATAGACCACCGACCGGCATCGACGACGTCCTCGCCTGCGAGACGCCGCGGTCATGGCTGCAGGCGGCGGTGGAGCACCAGGACATATTGCTCATCGACCACGCCAACTGCGAGAAGAAGGCGGCGGCCACCGCGATCAACCTCATGTTCCAGTACGGCGAGCGTTATGCAGGCCTGCAGGAAGCGCTCTCGAAGCTTGCTCGCGAGGAGTTACGCCATTTCGAGCAAGTACTGAAAGTCATGCGGGAGCGCCGCATCGAGTCACGGCCCTTGAGCGCCGCCCGCTACGCCAACGGCTTGCGCAAGCACTTGCGTAAGCGTGAGCCGGAACGATTCACGGACCTGCTCGTGATCGGCGCGTTCATCGAGGCTCGTTCCTGCGAGCGCTTCCGCGCCCTGATCCCGGTGCTGGAACCGCCTTTGGCGGAGTTCTACCGGGGATTGGCGGCAGCGGAAGCGCGCCACTTCCAGCTCTACCTTGACTTGGCGGAGAAGTACGGCGGGGACGACGTGCAGCAGAGACTACGGGTATTCGCGGAAGCGGAGAGCCTGCTTATCACCGGCACCGATGCCTATTTCCGCTTCCACAGCGGAGTACCCGTACACCCCGGCGCGACGCTGCACTAGACGGCGGCACCGTCGCTCACCCGGGGGTCCTGCAGCCGCCCGCCGGAACGTTCCCAGCGCAGGCAACTCGCGTGCTCGTACCAGTCGCCCAGCACGATGCGTTGCGCCGCGCGTCCGCCGGCCTGGAAGCGATGCACTGCAGGACGATGGGTATGGCCGTGGATCAGGCGTGTGACCCCATGGTCCCGGAGCGCTTTCTCGACGGCGCCTTGGTTCACGTCCATGATGTATTCGGCCTTGGTAGCTGTCTGTACCTTGCTCTCGGTGCGCGCCCGGGCGGCGAAGGTGCGGCGCTCGTCCAGGGATTTGGCGAGGAAGGACTTCTGCCAGGTCGGGTCCCGGAACATCGTCCTGACCTTTTGATAATCCAGGTCGTCGGTGCAGAGCGTGTCGCCGTGCATCAGTAGGGTCGGGGTGCCGTAGAGGTCGAGGACGGTCGGATCGGGAAGGATCTTTACGCCGGTCTTCCTCGCGAATTCAGAGCCGACGAGGAAATCCCGGTTGCCATGCATGAAGTACACCGGGAGGCCATGGCCGGTGAGCTCCTTCAAGGCAGACATCACCAGGCCATGGTGAGGGTCCGGGTCGTCGTCGCCGATCCAGGCTTCGAAGAAGTCGCCCAGGATGTACAACGCTTCGGCACGGCGCGCATCCTCTCGCAGGAATCCCAGGAACAGCTTGGTGATGGCCGGCCGCGACGGGTCCAGGTGCAGGTCGGAGATGAACAGCGTCGCCATCAGGCCTAGGGCTTGGCGAGAGGCAGTTCGGTCACCTTGAGGATGGTCACCGGCGTCAGCGGCGCATTGGGCAGCGTGTCCTTCTTGTCGAAGGTGGGCACCGGGCCGTTGGGCACGGCGGCGATCTTGTCCACCACGTCCAGTCCGTCCACCACGATGCCGAACACGGCATAGCCCCAGCGGTCGCCACGCGGTCCGAGGTGGGCGCCGTTGTCCACCAGGTTGATATAGAAGGAACTGGTGGCCGAATGAGCATCGTCTCCTCGAGCCAAAGCGATGGTGCCGCGGCCGTTGCTTAAGCCGTTGCCCGACTCGTTGGGGATAGCGGGTTTGTCGGCAGGCTTTTCCTTATAGTCGGCGGTGATGTCGCCACCCTGGATGACGAAGCCCGGCACGATTCGGTAGAAGGACGTATTGTCGTAATAATGGCTGTTCACATAGTGGAGGAAGTTCTCCACCGACAACCGCGCGCGCTCGTGGTCGAGCTGGACAGTGATGCTGCCTAGGTTGGTGTCGATCCGCACGAGCGGATGATCCTTGTCCGGCGTTACGGCCTTCGGCGGCGCCGCCGGCGGATAGGCCGGCGGGGGAGGAGGGGTGGGCGCAGCCTGGGCGACGGGAGCCGCCACGGGTACGGGTTGCACCGGCGCCTGTGTGCAGGCCGAGCACAACAGTAGCGCGGAGGCGACGATGGCGGCACGCATGGAGCTCTCCCCTTGGGACGGTGGCCCACATAATAAATGAGATGGGGCGGAGGAGCCGGTAAAAGCCCCTGATAAAATGCCGGGCT
>DATIEQ010000216.1:0-4003 GCA_035455665.1 Gammaproteobacteria bacterium
GAACGTCTCGCCGACCTTCATGGAGCAGTACCTGTCGGCGGCGCGCCATGTCGCGCAGCTCGCCGTCGGACAGCCCGTCCCGAAGATGGAGAGCGTTTTCTATGGCGGCGGGGGCGGTGGCGGTGGGCAAGCCGGGCCGGGTTCCCCGACGCAGCGCGTCCACCGGGATGGATTTCCTCTGGGCACTCGCGGCGGCGTGAGCTTCACGCATGTTTTCCCGGCCGATGGGGAGTACCACTTCAATTTCATCGACGGCGACAGCATCGATGCCGGCCTGTATCCCAGCGGGATGGAGACCGAGGCGACCGTCATCTACCTGGTCGACGACAAGGAAGTGGCCCGCCGGCACGTGGGCGGACCTGAAGATCTGGCCGCCGCCGACCGGGACGGGCCCAAGGGCCGCGCGGCCCTGATCGCCCGACTGTCCAACATCCCGGTGCAGGTCACCGCCGGCGAGCACCGGGTGACGGTCACCTTCATCGACCGGTCCTGGGCGGAAAGCAACGATCTCACCGGCAGTGCCAAGCTGTTTGGCATGCCGATCATCCGCGACGGTATCCAGGTGGTGGGACCGTACCAGCCTCGCGGCTTGTCCTTGAGCAACAGCCGCGCCAAGATTTTCATCTGCGAGCCGCAACAGGCGAGCGAGGAGCTGCCCTGCGCCCAGAAGATCGCGCGCCACCTTGCGACCCAGGCTTTCCGCCGCCCGGTGACGGACAGCGACATCAAGTGGCTGATGAAATTCTACCAGGCCGGCCGCACTCAGCCGGGTGGCTTCGACACGGGGGTGACGGAGCTCATCACCGCTATTCTCTCCAGCCCCGACTTCCTGTACCGGGCGATCTCGACGCCGATCCAGGCGGGCGCATCCCGTCCCCTGGATGATCTGGAGCTGGCCTCGCGGCTGTCCTTCTTCCTGTGGAACCAGGGCCCGGATGCACAGCTGCTGCAACTGGCCAGCCAGAAGCAGCTCACCCAGCCTGGGGTGCTGGATGCCCAGGTGGCGCGCATGCTGAAGGATCCCCGTGCTCAGTCGCTGGTCACGGACTTCGCGTTCTCGTGGCTGAACTTCGGCACCCTGAACCAGATCGAGCCGCTGGACAAAGCCTTCACCGCCGAGATGCGCACGAATTTCGAGACGGAGGCACGGCTGTTCCTGTCCAGCGTCCTGCTCGGCAACCGCAACGTCAACGAGCTGCTCACGGCGAACTACACCTTCGTCAACGACTCCCTCGCCCGGCAGTACGGCATCCCGGGTGTCCTCGGGCCGCAGTTCCGCAAAGTGACTCTGAAAAATGAGAACCGGTGGGGCATCCTGGGGAAGGGCGCGTTCCAGCTGCGTACCTCCTATTCCGACCGGACCTCTCCGGTGCTGCGCGGTGAATACGTGCTCGACCGGCTCGAGGGCACCCCGCCCACCCCGCCGCCACCGAACGTCGTCACCGACCTGTCCTTCCATGAGGGCCAGCCGCCCACCACGGTGCGTCAGCGCCTCGAGGCGCATCGCGCCAATCCCAAGTGCAGCTCCTGCCACGGTCTGATCGATCCGCTGGGTCTGGCGCTGGAGAACTTCGATCTGACCGGGCGCTGGCGCACGGTCGATCCGGTCACCAAGGTGCCCATCGACGCTACCGCGCAGCTCTCCAGCGGCCTCGTCCTGAACAATCCCTCGGATCTGCGGCACTACCTGACGCGGAGCCCGGACCTGTTCCCGACGACTGTGACCAAGCGCCTGATGATGTACGCGCTCAATCGCGAGCTCGAGTACTACGACATGCCACAGGTCCGGAAGATCGTGCGCGATGCGGCAGCGAGCAACTACACGGCCGCCGCGCTCATTACCGGCATCGTCAACAGCGATGCCTTCCGGCGCCAGGGACCCGATGAGAAATCGAAGAAGCCCCCTGATCCGGCGCATCCGGTCAAGACGGCTTCGAACGGCGGCACCCCCGCCACGCGACAGGAGTGACAGGCGATGGCGATCTTTCTGACCAAGAAGCATCTGTCCCGGCGCACGTTTCTGCGAGGCGGCAGCGTGGCGCTGGCACTCCCGTTCCTGGACGCGATGGTTCCGGCCGCCACGGCGCTGGCGGATACGGCGGCCGCACCGAAGACCCGCGCGGGATTCTTCTATATCCCGCACGGCGCGATCATGAACAACACGCCCTTCGGCAAAGAGGTGGACGAGTGGACTTCCACCGGCAAGGGGGCGGATTTCAAGCTCGGCAAGACGCTGGCCTCGCTCGAGCCGGTGAAGAACTACGTCACTACGTTCGACAACCTCGAGAACCTGGCGGCCGCCGGTTCGGTGCACACGCTGAATCCGGCGACCTGGTTGTCCTGCATTCACCCGGACACCGCGGCCAAGGGCGCCAGCATGGCCATCACGCTCGATCAGGTGATCGCCCAGAAGCTGGGACAGAAGACCGCGCTGCCTTCGCTGGAGATCTGCTCGGAAACCACCATTCAGGTGGCTGCCTGTGGCGGCGCCGGCTGCTACTACGCCTCGACCACCTCCTATGCGGGTCCCAACTCACCGCTGCCGATGGAATACAACCCGCGCAAGGTGTTCATCCAGCTCATGGGCGAAGGTGACACCGCGGCCGAGCGCGCTGCGTTGCTGCACGAGAACACCAGTATCCTCGACATGATCAAGGATCGCGCGAAGGCGCTGAACAGCGAGCTCGGCCCAGGCGATCAGGCGAGATTGGACCAGTACCTCGACACGGTGCGCGAGCTGGAACGCCGCGTGACCGTAGCGAGCACGCGCAACCTTACCGGCATCACGGTGCCGAACGCGCCGGTGGGCGAGCTCGATGACTTCGATAAGCAGGTTCGGCTGATGTTCGACCTGCTGGCGCTGGCCTATCAGGCGGATCTCACGCGCATCGCCTCCTTCGTGATGGTCTCCGAAGGTACCAACCGCACCTACAACTTCGTCGGGGTGCCGGATTCCTTCCACCCCGTCAGCCATCACTCCAATGACAAGGAGCGCATTCGCCGGCTGAAGGTCATCGAGCGCTATCACATGGAGCGTTTCGCGGACTTCCTGAAGAAGCTGGCGAGCTTCAAGGAAGGCGAGGGCACCATCCTGGATCATTCGCTGTTCCTGTATGGCTCGAACATGAGCAACAGCAACCAGCACGACAACTATCCGTTGCCGGAGATCCTGGTGGGCGGCGCCAACGGCAAGCACGTCGGCGGCAAGAATGTCACGCCCGCCCCGCGTACCCCGCTGGCCAACCTGCACCTGACGATCCTGGACAAGGTCGGTATCCAGCTGCCGAAGTTCGGCAACAGCACCGGGCTCATGAGCGAGGTTTGACGCGCACATGGTGAGATCAGATCGCAGGCGCTTCCTCCAGGGCTCTCTGAGTGGCATTGCCGGACTGGGATGCCTGCCGCTGCTGGGCGGTCTTGCCGGCTGTCAGCAGACTCCGACCCGCTCGACGGGGGCGCCTTCGAGCTCCGCATCCACCGCTGCGCTCTCCACGGCGAAGCTGACTGACCGGATCAGCGTCATCAGCGGCGCGCCCGGCAACGTGGTCGTTCTGACGGCCAGCGATGGCCTCCTGCTGGTCGACAGCGGTTCCGCGGCAATGGCCAAGGCGCTACGCTCGAGCCTGGGCGGCGCCAAAGTGCATACGCTCATCAACACGCACTACCATGCCGACCAGACTGGCGGAAATGCACTGTTCGGCGGTTCCGGCGCGGCCATCCACGCCCACCTGATTACGCGCCAGTGGCTCGCGACCGACTACTACGTCCCCGCTGAGGATCGCTACGTCAAGGCGCTTCCGAAGGTAGCCCTGCCTACGCAGACCTTCACCGACAAGGCGCAGATGAAAGCCGGTGCTGAGAGCATCGAGTGCGGTTATCTGCTCGAAGCCCACACGCGCGGTGACATCTATGTGTTCTTCCGCGACTCCAATGTACTTGCGGTGGGCGATGTCTCCTCTCCGCTGCGCGATCCGGAGCTGGACTGGTACGCGGGCGGTTGGAT
>DATIEQ010000217.1:0-9629 GCA_035455665.1 Gammaproteobacteria bacterium
GGGATACGGTATCGGCCTCATGGTGGTGAAGCTGGTGCCTGCCTTCGATGGCGCCTACGTGCCGTTCTGGACCGTGGCCCTGGCCATGGGATTCTCCATGAGTGTGGGCATCTTATTCGGCATCGCGCCGGCCGCCAAGGCGGCGGCGCTAGACCCCATCGAAGCCCTGCGCTACGAGTAAAGCCCGTGAATACCCTGCTCGAGAGCGTCCGCTCCGCCCTGCACGCGATCCGCGCGCACAAACTCCGGAGCTTCCTCACCACGCTCGGCATCATCATCGGCGTGATGGCCGTGGTCGCGGTGGTGTCGCTGATCCAGGGTTTCAGCCAGTCCATCAGTAACCAATTCGCCGGCTTGGGCGCCGACAGCCTCACCATCCAATCCTACGTGCCGTTCAAGCAACAGCTTCAGGGAAAGGTGGCGCGCATCACCCCCGACGATATGCTCGCCATGCAGCACGAGATACCGGGGACGAGCGGGATCACGCCACTCCTGCAACTGGGCCAGTTCGGAAGTACGGTGCAGTACAAGGGCCTCAATACCTCCGCGCAGATCAGCGGCGTGACCGCCGGCTTCACCCGGGTATTCAGCGTGTACCCGGAGCAGGGCCGATTCATCACACCGGCGGACGACCTCTCCCACCGCCGCATCGCGCTGGTAGGCCAGACCGTGATCGACACCCTGCACCTGCCCCAGGACTGCCTGGGCGAGTTCATCCAGATCGGGGGGCAGTGGTTCAAGATCGCGGGGGTCCTGCACAAGCAGGGCTCTATCCTGGGCAACGACCAGGACAACCAGGTGTTGATCCCCTACGGCACCGCCCACAGTCTACTGGGTGGCTCCACCCAGGAGAACATCGTCATCGTGCTCAAGGTGAACGACACCTCACAGATGGATGCGACCGCCGAGCGCATCCGGCAGCTGCTGCGGCGCCGGCATAACCTCGAGTCCGGTCAGGACGACGATTTCAAGGTCCAGACCGCTTCCCAGTTCACCGATTCCTTCAAGAGCATCCTCAACATGCTGACCGCGGTGCTGGGAGGCATCGTCGGCGTGTCGCTGCTGGTGGGCGGCATCGGCATCATGAACATCATGCTGGTGTCGGTGACAGAGCGCACCCGCGAGATCGGTATCCTGAAGAGTCTCGGCGCCCGGCGCAGCGACATCCTGGTGCAGTTCCTGCTGGAGGCCGTGGCGCTGTCCATGCTGGGGGGCATCGTCGGCCTGCTCCTGGGTTACGGCATCGGCTCCCTCATCGTCTACGCGGTACCCGCTTTCCGCGGGGCTAGTGTGCCCCTGTGGGCCATGTTGCTCGCGATCGGCTTCTCCACCGGTATCGGCGTGATCTTCGGCATCACCCCGGCCGCGAAAGCCGCAGCATTGGATCCGATAGAGGCGTTAAGATACGAATAGCGCCCTCGCCACGGTTGAGCATGGCCGAGACCAAGACCAAGAACGACGCCCCTACCCTGGTCGCCCACCGCGGATACCCGCTGCGCTATCCCGAGAACACCCTCATCGGCTTCCAGGCGGCAGTGGAAGCCGGTGCTGCCTGGGTGGAATGCGACGTACAGCTCTCTCGCGACCAAGTCCCCTTCCTCTGCCATGACGCCTCGCTGAAGCGTACTGCCGGCATCGACCGACCGATCATGGACTTGACCGCGGCTGAACTCGCAGACGTGGACGTGGGTGAGCGGGCACGCTTCGAAGTTCGATTCAAAAGCACGCGCCCCACGAAACTCGAGGTACTGGCCCTCTGGCTCAAGGCCCTGCCCGACGTCCGGGTGTTCGTGGAGATCAAGCGGCAGAGCCTCAAGCACTTCGGCGCGGCACTTGTCGTGCAGCGCGTGATGCAGGCGGTGAGGCCGGTGCGCAAACAATGCATCATCATCTCCTTCGACGCTCCTTGCCTCGAGGTGGCACGGGAACATGGCGCCGTCGCCGTCGGCTGGGCCATCAAGGATGCAGAGCCCGCCACCGTCGCCACGGCGGCGGCGCTCAAGCCGGAGTTCCTGTTCGCCGGGGACACACTCTTCCCCACCGCCCATGCCGCTCTCCCGGGTCCGTGGCGTTGGGCCGTATACGAAATCCAGGATGCGGTCTACGCGCGCCGCCTCGCCGCCCAAGGCGCGCAGCTGATCGAGACCGACGCCATCGCCGAGATGCATAACGCCTTCGCTGCCAATCCGGCATGAGTGATATCTACGACGTAGTCGTGGTGGGCGCGGGCATCCATGGCGCCGGAGTCGCTCAAGCGGCGGCGGCGGCTGGATACCGCACTCTGGTACTCGAACAGGCGGAGATCGCCGGCGGCACTTCCAGCCGCTCCAGCAAGCTCATCCATGGCGGGCTGCGCTATCTGGAACATGCCGAACTCGGCCTGGTACGGGAGTGCCTGCAGGAGCGCGCGCTGCTACTCGAACTTGCACCGGAACTCGTCGAACTCAAACCCTTCTATATCCCCATCTACCGCGACACGCGCCGGCGCCCCTGGCAACTCAGGGCGGGCTTGAGCCTCTACGCTTTCCTGGGCGGCTTGGGTTCAAGTGCGCGCTTCCGCACAGTGCCTCGATCCGCCTGGGATGCGCTCGATGGCTTGCGCACGCAAGGACTCGAAAGGGTGTTCCAGTACTGGGACGGCCAGACGGACGACAGGGCACTGACCCAAGCGGTCTTGCACTCCGCCCAGGACCTCGGCGCGGAGCTCTTGCTGCCGGCGGAATTCCTGCGGGGCGAATTGGACGGGGATGGGCTGAACCTCGTCATCGCTACCCAAACGGGCGAGCGGGATTACCGCACGCGGGTGCTGGTCAACTGCGCCGGCCCCTGGGTGCAAAGCATCCTGGAACGCCTTGAGCCCATGCCCGATGCTGTGCCTATCGACCTGGTCCAGGGCACCCACCTACTCCTGGACGCGCCCGCGCCTGCCGGCATCTATTACCTGGAGGTTCCGGCCGACGGCCGCGGTGTGTTCCGCATGCCCTGGCGGGGTCAGACCCTGGTGGGCACCACCGAGACCCTGTTCAAGGGTCGGGACCCGTCCACAGTCGCCCCCCTCCCCGCTGAACGGGATTATCTCAAACAGGTGCTGAGTCATTACTTCCCTCAACTATCGCTCACAGAAACCGCCGCCTTCGCAGGTTTGCGGGTATTGCCCCGGGATGAGGCACGGCCTTTCGACCGGGGTCGGGAACTGATCCTCGGGGCTGACCGGCCATCCCGCCCGCGCGTCCTGAGCCTCTATGGCGGCAAGCTCACCTCCTACCGGGCCGATGCGGCGAAGGTTCTGAGGCGCCTCGCTGCCTCGCTACCCGCGCGCGCATCACGCGTCGATACCCGGCGCCTGCGTCTCAAGCCCGTCTGATCCATGGCTTCCGGACCGCCGCTGGTATTGACCCTTGATCAAGGCGGGCATGGCAGCCGCGCGCTCATCTTTGACGCAGGCGGGAACGTGCTGGCTATGGGTGAAGCGCCGCTACGTACCCAGCGCCCCACTGCGAACCGCGTGGAGCATGCGCCCTTGCCCCTGCTTAAATCGCTGCGTACGGCAGCCGAGGTCGCTGTAGGCCAGCTTCCGCGGCAAAGCGGCGAGATCACGACCGCAGCGCTCGCCACCCAGCGCTCGACCATCGTCTGCTGGGACCGCTGGAGCGGCCGGGCGCTGTCGCCGGTCATCTCCTGGCAAGACCGGCGCGCCGCACGCCACGTGAAGGCACTCGCGTCCCATGCAGATGGAGTGAAGCAAAAGACGGGGCTCCCGCTTTCACCCCATTATGGAGCGAGCAAGATCGCCTGGTGCCTGGAGCATATCCCCGCGGTGCGCCTTGCCTTACGTGAGCGGCGCCTTGTCGCCGGCCCACTCGCGAGTTTCATCCTCGCGAACCTGCTCGAGGAACGACCTCTGCTCGCAGATCCGGTGAACGGTTCCCGTACCCTGCTCCAGGATCTGGAAACCGGCCGCTGGTCACAGCAGCTTTGCGCGCTCTTCGGCATCCCCATGGATATCTTGCCGCCCTGTGTACCGAACCGCTACGCCTTCGGCCGACTGCACGTCGACGGCCGTGCGATCCCACTCAAGGTGGTGACGGGGGACCAACCCGCAGCACTATTCGCGCTGGGAGAGCCGAGAAGCGATACCGCCTATATCAACATCGGCACCGGTGCTTTCGTGCAATGCCTCGGCAGAACGCCGGCGGAAGGCTTGCTGCAATCCGTCGTATGGCGCGACGCGATGGGAACGCGGCGGGTGCTGGAAGCGACCGTCAACGGCGCAGGCAGTGCGTTGAGCCAGATAGGGGTGCGGCTGCACCTCTCAGGGACAGCGCTTGTGGCTGAAGCGGAGCACTCCCTGCAAGCCGCACGGGAACCGCC
Source organism: Gammaproteobacteria bacterium (assembly GCA_035455665.1). GTDB lineage: Bacteria > Pseudomonadota > Gammaproteobacteria > Natronospirales > REEB76 > DASUBN01. The sequence continues at coordinate 4,372 of DATIEQ010000217.1, forward strand.
GCTTTTCCTGAACGGCGTGGGGGGGCTGGGGGCGCCTTATTGGCAACCGCGCTTCCGCTCTCGCTTTCTCGGTCGTGGCACAGCCGGCGCGAAGCTCGCGGCGGTGGTCGAGAGTGTCGCCTTCCTGATCACGGTGAACTTGGAGAGGATGCGCGCGGGCGGCGCGCCGCTGCAGCGGCTGGCAGTAAGCGGTGGGCTCGCACGGCTCGACGGCCTCTGCCAGCGGCTCGCCGACCTGAACGAGCTACCGGCCGCACGACCTGAGCTCCACGAGGCCACGGCCTTGGGGCTCGCATGGCTCGCCGGCATGGATAAAACGCCTACACCTGCCCTGACCTCGTTCGAACCGAGGACCGATGTCGCGCTCCACGCCCGTTACGGCCGCTGGCGCACTGCCCTGGAAGCCGAGTTAGCGCGTGCACAAGAAACGGGCCCGCGAGCGGGCCCGTGAATGTGCATGGATCTTGCGCTCGCTCAGTTGCTGTTCTCGCTCGGCGTCGTCCACGAGGACGGCAGGGGCGGCGACCAGGAATCGAAGCCGTGGGAATCCCACAGGTTGCCGGAGATACCGCCGCCTTCCGACTCCAGCTGGATGTCGAAATTGCCGCCGCTGGTGAGCTTGGCGATCGCGTTGGGGTTGAAGATCAGGCGGAAGTCGCCGTGGTCGTTCGAGGTCACCACTGCGCGGATGTGCAGCGCCGGATAGTTCCCCTTGAAGGTCACGTCCAGGGCACCGTCGCCGCCGTTGATCTTGAAGGAGGCACCCGTGACCAGGAAGCCCATGTTCTGGCCCACCAGGTTCACTTGACCCGGATAGGGCGCCACCAACCATACACCCGGAAACGGTTCCTGGCCCGGCACGGTGGCGGTACCCGCTGCGGGGGCCGGGGTAGGAGTCGGGACAGCCGCGACCGCGGGTGCGGCAGGCTTCCCGGCTGCCGCCTTCGCGGCAGCGCCGGTGGCTGCAGCCGGGGCCGCGCTGATGTCCGGCGGCGGGAGAGTGAAGGGCGTGCTCAAGACTTTGAAGCCGTTATCGACGGCACCAAAGTTCACCTGGTTGTCGCCGATCTTGAAGCTCTTGTAGGTGGCTTGATCCTTCAACACGCTGCAGCTCGGCGTGTAGAAATCCTTGTAGGCCAGGGATACCACGTGGACCGTGCATTTACCCTCATTCACCTCGAGACTGGCTGCCTGTATCCAGGCGTTGGAGGGTACCTGCGCGATCAGCGCATAGGGCTTGCCGGAGGAGCAACCGAAAAGCAGAAAAACGGCAGCTGTGGCGCCAAGTTGGGCGATAAGGCGGACAAGAGCACGGCTAATCATGGCGTTCATCCCGGTTATTGTTGAAGACGGCAGCGGCCCGAGTGGGCTCCCGCAAAATAATAGACTGTTGGGCCGCCATAATCCACGGCCGGCACCAGGCCGCCGGGCTGCGGTTACTACTCGGCCCAGAGACGCAGCAGGTTTGCGTGGATCTTGTTCGCCAGACGCGCCTCGTCCGACGTGGGTGCCCGATCCTGGACGGCTCGCGCCAGCTGCATCACGTCGGCCAGGAGGTCGCGGCGGGACTCGTCGCGCACGAAGCTCTGGATAGCGGTGATGGCGGCCAGGCGGGTGCCGCGGGTGACCGGATTGGCGCGGTGCAGCTGCCCCGCCGGGTACACGATCGCCTGGTTGATGTCGAGTTTGATGGCCTGGGCTCCATTCGCGGATTCTACGACGAGCTCGCCGCCATCGTATTCGTCACGACCGCTTAGAAACAGCGTCATGGAAAGATCGGTACGGATCCTGTTGTTGGGCGCACCCACCAACGAAAAATCCACATGGTTCTGGTAATACATGCCCACGTCATAACGATTGAACATGGGCGTCATGACATGTTTCGGCACCGCCAGGAACTGGAACACCTGATGGCGTGCGAGTGCATCGAGCACCACGCCCTGCATCTCGGCTAGTGCAGGATCACGTTCGGATATCTGCAGGTTGTTCTTGCGGCTCTTGGAGCCCTCCCCTGCGGTAGTCGCACCGGATACATACTGGGCCCGTTCGACCTTGCCCCGCAGCGCCTTCAACTCGTCCGAGGTAAGGACGTTTTCCAGGACAATCAGCATGCTGGCTCCCACGGTCGATGATGACGGTGGCCGATAACCGGCCACGGGACATTATTACATGGGAGTATCCAGCACACGCCAGAGGTACCAGCTCGCGACCGAGCGATACGGCGCCCAAGCCCGCCCCGCCCGCTCCAGGGTGGACAGTGCCGGCAAGCGGTGCATGGAGTAGACGCGCTGAAAACCCTTGCGTATCCCCAGGTCTGTGACCGGCAGGACGTCCGGGCGCCCTAAGTTGAAAAGTAACAGCATCTCCACCGTCCAACGCCCGACCCCGCGCACTTCGGTGAAGCGTTCGATCAGCTCCGCATCGCTCAACGCGGCGAACGCCGCCCCCTCCGGTAAAGTGCCGGCCAGCGCCCGGGCGGATAGGTCTTTGAGCGCCAGGAGCTTGTTCCGCGACAGACCCGCCGAACGCAAGGACGAGTCCGGCAACGCGAGCAAGGCTGCTGGCACAGGTCCCCGTTCGGACGGGAATAGGGCCAATACGCGCCCATGGATGGTGCCGGCGGCCTTGCCGGAGAGTTGCTGGTACACGATGGCCTTGAGCAACGCCGCGTAAGGACTCGTCATTGGACGTAATCTGAGCCGGAAGGGCCCGACGCGCTCCATGGCCTTCGCCAGCCGCGCGTCGGATCGGCGCAGATGCCGGAGCGCGCGCCGTATGTCATAAGCGGGTCTTGCTCCATCAGCCTCGTTCATACCACTCCTCTCATGTGATGCCTCTCGCCCCCTTGCCAACCGCGAGCGGCAGGCTCAACCTAATGAAAAACCGCCCACGTCCCGCCGGTGAGGTAGTCCCATGCCGCAGAAAGACCTGATCGCCGCGCTCCTGGCGGCGCTCGAGAAGGACGCCGACATCAATCTGCACGATTCCCCCATCCACGTCACCTACCGCGACAGCCTCTGCCTCGAAGGCGAGGTGGCCAACATCATCGTCAAGCGCAAGGCGCGGCGCATCGCCGTCCAGCTCACGGGGCTCAACGACATCGAGGATCGCCTGCGCTTGCGTCCCGGCGAGCGCCGCTCCGGCAAGGCCCTGCAGGACGCGGCGATCGGTGCGCTCGCGCAGGAACCGGCATTCCGGGACATCCGTGTGAAGGCGGACACGGCGGTACCGCCGGACCTGCAATGGATCGGCGTCAGCGCCCAGGAGAGCGTGGTGCGGCTCGACGGCGAGGTGGGAAGCCTCTCACACCGGCGACTCGCCGAGGTCATCACGTGGTGGGTACCGGGCTGCTGCGATGTGCACAACCACATGCGCGTCCGTCCGGCGGAGAAAGACAACGACGATGAGATCACCGACGCGGTACGCATGGTGTTGGAGAAGGATCCCATGCTGCACGCCGAGACCATCGGCGTGCGTACCCGCGACCGGATCGTGACCCTCGAAGGCTTGGTGCATAGCGACGAGCAGCGGCGCATGGCACTGTACGATTGCTGGTACGTGCCCGGCGTGCACGACGTACGCGACGAGATGCAGGCCCCCCCTTGAAGATCCTGATCGGCGTGCTCTACACGCTATTGCCTGAGATACTGCTGTTCAGCTTCGCGATCCTCCTGGGCTGGCAGGCGCAGAGCTTCCCGCATGCCGGTCAATTGGCGGCGGAGATCACCACCGCTGCCATCCTGGTTTCGGTGCTGGCCTTGAGCCTGCAGTTCAACAAGAGCCGGCTGTTCTTCGCCCTACTCGTACTGCTGCTCGCCTACGGCGGTCTCCTGTTGCTGATGCGGGCACCGGATTCGGTCTCCCAGGACGCTCTGCGCGGCTGCCTCTGCCTGTTCCTGCCCTTGGATCTGTTGCTCTTCTCGCGCATCGAGGAGCGCGGCATCTTCACCCGCTACGGAGCCGTGTGGTTCGGTTTGGTGGGGGCGGAGAGCCTTCTTCCCGCCGGTCTTATCGCCGCCCGGGGAGATGGCGTGGCTGCCGCCCTCGATGTGCGTTTCATATCAACCTCCGTTACGTCCCTGCCCATCACCCAGCCAGGTCTCTTGGCCATCGGTTTGGGCCTGCTCTGGCTCAACGACCGTCTGTTGCGACGGCATAGCGCGGAACTCGCCGCGTTCTTCCTGTCGCTGGTGGTGGCCCTGCCCATGCTCTACGCGGGAGGGCCGGCGGTAGTCGCGGTATTCGCCGGCGCCGCCGGGCTCGCCTTCGGTTACGCCCTCATCCAGGAATCCTGGAGCATGGCCTACCTCGACGAGCTCACCGGCCTCCCGGGGCGCCGGGCACTCGAGGAGCATATGCGGCAACTGGGGGGACACTACGTGATCGCGATGGTGGACGTCGACCACTTCAAGCATTTCAACGATCGCTACGGGCACGACGTCGGCGATCAAGTGCTGCGCTTCGTGGCTTCGCGTCTGGAGCTCAAAGCTCCGGGTGGCAAACCGTTCCGCTATGGCGGCGAAGAGTTCAGCCTGATCTATGCCGGCCGGGGGCTCGCGGACGTCGAAGCTGAACTCGAACAGCTGCGCGCCGACATCGAGACTTGCCGTTTCGATCTGCGCCGCCGCGGTCGGCGCAACGAAGACCACCTGGGGCAGGAACCGGGAGCCGAGGCGGACATGCTCGCCATCACGGTGAGCATCGGCGCGGCGGAAGGCGGCGCTGGCGAGCACGAACCCTGGGCGGTGCTGAAGTCCGCCGACAAGGCGCTCTATGCCGCCAAGCATGCGGGCCGCAACCGCATGAGCCTGGCCTAGGGAGCGCACGGTGTACGTCGGCGACGGCACATGGCTCGCTTCCCTGTTGCTGCTCGCCGTGGCCGGGGGTGTTTGGTTCTGGAACGACAGCCTTCGGTCCCGGGAACAGATGCTCGCTACCTGCGCGCGGCTCTGCCGGGAACTCCGGATCCAGTTCCTGGACGAGACCGTTTCGCTCATGAGTCTCAGGCTGGGGCGGAGCGCCGCAGGCTGGCCCGAGTTCACCCGCGTCTATCTATTCGAATTCAGCGGCACCGGTCAGGACCGCTGGCAGGGGCGTGCCACGCTCGCGGGGCGACGCGTACTCTCGGTGCAGTTCGACCACCCCGAGGGCGTCACCATCCTGGGTGCCGGCGCATCGGTCTCGCCTGGACTGCTCAGACTGCCCCAGTCCCGGAACGACGAAAGGCTGCACTAACCCCCGGCGCGTATTGTCCAAGC
>DATIEQ010000218.1:0-4943 GCA_035455665.1 Gammaproteobacteria bacterium
ATCGCGGCTGTGGCACTGCTCATGCTGCTGGCTAAACCGGAGTCGTGAGCTAGAGCTCGATCATGGGCAACGTCGCATCACCCCGTATCGCCCGCTGCGAATGGGGGCGCATAGAGCTCGAAGGTGGCCGAACGTTCAAGGATGCGAAGCTCTTCCCTGGCGGTGCACGGGAATGGGACTGGCGCGAGGCCGGCACCCACCACGTGCCGGGTATCCAGCCGACCGATATACGGGAACTCCTGGTGCAGGGCGCCGAAGAGTTGGTTTTGAGCCGTGGCATGGAGCTCGCGCTTGAGGTGCACCCCGACACCCTGAAGCTCATCGAGGCGCAGGGCCTGAGGGTACACGTGCTGGAGACTTTGGATGCGATCAGGCTCTACAACGAGTTGATACGCACCCGCCGGGTCGGCGCGCTCTTCCATTCCACCTGTTGATAGCGCCTCAACGCCGGCTGTGTTCCCGCAGGCAGGCGAGATAAGCCTGTTCGTCCGGCAGACGGTTCTCCCGCTGCGCCCGCCACAGGGTCTCGGCGAGGCAGTCGAGCATGCGATGCTCTGCCTCGTGGGCGTCGCGGGTATGGGCGAGCAGGGCCGCGAAGGCGGCCTTCACGCCCGCAGGCCGGTCGATGGAGAGTTGTTCGCGGATCGCGATGTGCATCCCCATGTGCAGGAAAGGGTTGGTCTCGTCGCCTTCCGGGAGCCAGTCTTTGTGCCTGACGTTCTCCATGTCCGAGAGCAAAGCATGATATTCCGGGTGCAGACGGATCACCTCCGCCACGATGGTCTCCAGCGCGCTCATGGGTTCGTCTCCCTGGAGCTTGCGCCACACCTCGAAGAAGGTCTGGCGTGTATCGCTGCGATTGCTCGTGTGCATGCCTGATTCTAGCGCCGCACGGTCTTGCGGCGCGCCGTTTTCTTGGCCTTGGGCTTTCCCAACTGCAGCGGTACTTTCCCTCCTTCCCGGATCTTCGGCTTGAACTCGCACAGGTCGGCGATGACGCAACGCCAGCATTCGGGCCGGCGCGCCTTGCAGACGTAGCGTCCGTGCAGGATGAGCCAATGGTGGGCGTCCTTCTTGTATTCCTCGGGCGTGTGCTTGAGCAGCTTGTCCTCCACCTCGCGCACGTCCTTCCCGGGAGCGAGGCCGGTGCGGTTCCCCAGGCGGAAGATATGAGTGTCCACCGCGATGGTGGGTTCGCCGAAGGCGGTGTTGAGCACCACGTTGGCGGTCTTGCGGCCCACCCCCGGCAGTGCTTCGAGCGCCGCCCGGTCGTGCGGTACTTCACCGCCGTGGTCCTCCAGGAGGATCTTCGCCGCCGCGACGATGTTCCTGGCCTTCGTGTTGAAGAGCCCGATGGTCTTGATATAGGGCTTGAGAGCAGCCTCACCCAGGGCGGCGATCGCCGCCGGCGTGTTGGCCACGGGGAAGAGCTTCTCGGTGGCGAGGTTCACGCTCTTGTCGGTGGCCTGGGCGGAGAGCACCACCGAGACCAGGAGCTCATAAGGAGTCTGGTAGTCCAATTCGGTGGTGGGCCGGGGGTTCGCCGCTTCGAGGCGACGAAAGATCTCGGCGCGCTTCTCTGGGTTCATGGTTTCTTCGTCTGCGCGCGTTTCGCTCGCACCCGCGCCACCGCGGCGGCGATCTCCGCCTTGCGCTCCGCGATGAGAGAGGCGGAGGGCGGGACGGATTCGCGGCGCACCGGCTGCGCGGTCTGTTTGTAGCGCTCGCCGTGCCGCCGGTAACGCCCGCGCAAGGCGGCGGCCCTTTCGTCCCCGTCGGCAGGGAACCGCCAACCCTGCAAGCCCTGAGTGCGGCCCTGGGCAGGCTGGAGAAGGATGCAATCCACCGGGCAGGGTGGCAGGCAGAGCTCGCAACCGGTGCACAGCGATTCTATGATCGTGTGCATCTGCTTCGCGGCGCCGGCGATCGCGTCCACCGGGCAGGCCTGGATGCACTTGGTGCAGCCGATGCATAGGGATTCGTCGATGAAAGCCACGGTGCCCGGCGTGAACGTACCGACCTTCGGATCGAGCCGCATCGTAGGCCGCTGCATGAGCGTGGAAAGAGCCTGGAGGGTCTCGGTTCCGCCGGGTGGACAGCGGTCTATGCCGGTCTCGTCGCGGGCGATGGCTTCTGCATAGGCGCGGCAATCGGGATAGCCGCAGCGTGCGCACTGCGTCTGGGGGAGGAGGGCGTCGATCTTGTCGGCGAGCGCGTCCACGTCCGCGGCGTGAATTACTTCACTCTCATCCCAGGTTGGGCGCCGCTATGCGGCTCGAGGATCCAGAGGTCTTTTCCGCCGGGTCCTGCCGCCAGCACCATGCCCTCCGAGACGCCGAACTTCATCTTGCGCGCAGCGAGGTTCGCCACCATCACCGTGAGCTTGCCCTCGAGTTGCTCCGGGGCGTAGGCGCCCTTGATGCCTGCGAACACGTTGCGGGTCTCGCCGCCCAGGTCCAACGTCAGGCGCAGCAGCTTGTCGGCGCCGTCCACCTGCTCGGCCTTGACGATGCGCGCGATGCGCAGGTCCACCTTGGCGAAATCGTCGTAGGGGATCTCGGCGGCGATGGGGTCCATGGTCGATACCTTCGCGGGGCTCTGGGTCAGGTTTTCCTTGGAAGCCTCCACCATGGCGTCGATGTGGGTCTTCTCCACCCGCGACAGCATGGGCTTGAAAGGCTTGATCTTGTGCTTGAGGAGCGGGCGCTTCAGGTCCGCCCAGGTGAACGGCGCCACCCCCAGGAATTCCTCCGCCTTGGCGGCGAGTTCCGGCAGCACCGGCTTGAGATAGATCATCAGCAGCCGGAACTGGTTGAGACCCACGGTGCAGGTGTCCTGCACGCCGGCGGGCACGGGCGATTGTTTCGCTTCGGTCCAGGGCTTGCGATCGTCGATGTACTCGTTGACCCGGTCGGCGATCTCCATGATCTCGCGCACGGCGCGGGAGAACTCGCGCGCTTCGTAGGCAGCCGCGATGCTGTCCGCAGCCGCGAGCGCCGACTTGTAAAGACGATCGTCCGCGAGCTTGGCTCCGAGCTCACCCTGGAAATGGGTGTGGACGAAGCCCGCGCAGCGGCTCGCGATGTTCACGAGCTTGCCCACCAGGTCCGAGTTCACCCGCTGCAGGAAATCGTCCAGGTTGAGGTCGATGTCGTCGATGCCGGGGCCGAACTTCGCCGCGTAATAGTAGCGCAGGTATTCGGGGTTCAGGCCGGCGTCGAGGTAGGTGCGGGCCTTGATGAAGGTGCCGCGGGACTTCGACATCTTCTGGCCGTTCACGGTGAGGAAGCCGTGGGCATAGACCGCCGTGGGGGTGCGGAACCCGGCGCCCTCGAGCATCGCCGGCCAGAACAGCGAATGGAAGTAGATGATGTCCTTGCCGATGAAATGGTAGACCTCTTTGCCGCTGCCCTTCTTCCAGTAGGAGTCGAAGTCGAGCGCCTTGCGCTTGGCGCAGAGGTTCTTGAAGCTCGCCATGTAGCCGATGGGCGCGTCCAGCCACACGTAGAAATACTTGCCCGGCGCATCCGGGATCTCGAAGCCGAAGTAGGGCGCGTCACGCGAGATGTCCCAGTCCTGCAGGCCGGCGGCGAACCACTCGTCCAGCTTGCGCGTCACCGACTCGTGCAGGTGTCCGGCGCGGGTCCACTCGTGCAGCATCTTGTCGAAGTCGCCGAGTTTGAAGAAGTAGTGCTCCGACTCGCGCTCCACCGGGCGGGTGCCGGAGATCACCGACACCGGGTTCTTGAGGTCCGCCGGGCTGTAGGTGGCGCCGCAGTTCTCGCAGGAGTCGCCGTACTGGTCCGCCGTGCCACAGTTGGGACAGGTCCCCTTGATGAAGCGGTCAGGCAGGAACATCTTGGCCTGGTCGTCATAGAACTGGCGGATGGTGCGTCGGGCGATGTGGCTCGGCTTCGTGTCCCGCAGGTTCTTATATATGAGCGTCGCCAGCTCGCGGTTCTCCGGGCTGTGGGTGCTGTGGTAGTTATCGAAGCCGATCAGGAAGTCCTTGAAATCCCGTTCGTGCTCCACCTTCACCCCGGCGATGAGTTCCTCGGGGGTGATGCCGAGCTCCCGGGCCTTGAGCATGATCGGGGTGCCGTGGGCGTCGTCGGCGCAGACGTAGATGCAGCTCCTGCCCGCGTGCATCTTCTGGTGGCGCACCCACACGTCGGTGGAGATGTAGCCCACCAGGTGCCCCAGGTGGATGGAGCCGTTGGCGTAGGGCAGGGCGTAGGTGACGAGGATGTCGCGGTCTTTCTGCGGCACGGATGCGGTCTGCTTCTTCTGCGTTCGAGCGGGGGATTATGCCATAGGCCCGCGGCCAGCCTGGGATTCCGGGCCGGGATGCTAGAATGCGCCGCCATCAGCAAACGTATGCCCACCTATCCATGAGCGCCGTTTCCCGGGACCGCATCGAAGCGGCCCTCAAAGCCTGGACCGAACCCCATCTCGGCACGGACCTCGTGAGCGCCGGCGCGGTACGCAGCCTGGATGTGGATGGCGGCAATGTCAGCCTCGAGGTGGACCTGGGCTTCCCGCTCGGCGCCTATCGCGAGGCGTTGGCAGCGGAGCTGCGCCGGCTGCTGCAGGCGGTACCGGGTGTCGAGCGCAGTGATGTGAGCGTGGCAGGCACCGTCCTCTCCCATGCCGTGCAGCGCAACCTCGTGCCCATGGCGGGGGTGAAGAACGTCATCGCCGTCGCCTCCGGCAAGGGCGGTGTCGGCAAATCCACCGTGGCCGTGAACCTGGCCCTGGCGCTGGTCGCCGATGGCGCCAAGGTGGGCATGCTGGACGCGGACATCTACGGCCCCAGCCAGCCGCGCATGCTCGGCCTCACCGGGCGGCCATCTAGCAAGGACGGTAAGCACATCGAACCGCTCGAAGCCTATGGCGTGAAGTGCATGTCCATCGGTTTCCTCATCGATGCCGACACGCCCATG
>DATIEQ010000219.1:0-22824 GCA_035455665.1 Gammaproteobacteria bacterium
CAGCAGACCTTCCTCCTTGGCTAGGCGCTGCGCCATGTCGCGGGCGGTGAGGTCCTCGATGGCCACGACCTCGTCCACCACCTTGCGGTTCAGCACCGCCGGCACGAAGTCCGGGGTCCAACCCTGGATCTTGTGTGGCGAGAAACTCTTACCGGCCAGCAGCGAGGCCACTGCCGGCTCGCCCGCGATGACCTTGATGCCGGGGCGCGCGAGCTTCAGAATTTCGCCGACGCCGGTGAGGGTGCCGCCGGTGCCCCAACCGGTGACGAAGTAATCCAGCTTGCGGCCGGCGAAGTCCTGCAGGATCTCGGGGCCGGTGGTGCTGCGATGGTAGGCGGGGTTAGACTCGTTCTCGAACTGCCGCGCCAGGAACCAGCCGTGCTGCTGGGCGAGTGCCTCGGCCTTCTTCACCATGCCGCTGCCGCGCTCGGCAGCGGGGGTGAGGATGACCCGGGCGCCGAAGGCACGCATCAGCTTGCGCCGTTCGATGGAGAAGCTGTCGGCCATCACCGCCACGAAGGGATAGCCGCGGGCGGCGCAGACCATGGCCAGCGCGATGCCGGTGTTGCCGGAGGTGGCCTCGATGACGGTTTGGCCGGGCTTGAGGGTGCCGCGCTGTTCCGCGTCCAGGATGATGGCGAGCGCCAGGCGGTCCTTGACGGAGGAAGCCGGGTTGAACATCTCCAGCTTGACGTAGATGTCCACCTGCTTCGGAGGGATGCGGTTCAGGCGCACCACAGGAGTGCGGCCGACGGTACCGAGGATATCGTTGTAGATCATGGCTGCCTCGCGTTGTTGGCGGCACGGGGTTCCGCACCGCATCAAAAGATGACCTGGGATCCAAAGAGTTTATTACATAGTGGACGGCGGTTAGTAGACGGCGGTGGGGTATCAGAAGTCACCACCGGCTGTGAGGATCATTCAATCCACCGCTTCGAGCCAGCCGTGTGTGTCCGGCGTGGTGCCCTTGAACAAACCGAAGAAGAGCTCTTGCATGCGACGCGTCACGGGCCCGGGCTTGCCGGTACCCACGGGTTTCGCATCCACCGAGCGGATAGGGGTGATCTCGGCGGCCGTGCCGCACATGAACACCTCGTCGGCGAAGTAGAGGTATTCCCGCGGCAGGTCGCGCTCGACGACGTTCATGCCTGTATCGCGGGCGAGGGTCATGATGGTATGGCGCGTGATGCCGTGGAGGATGGCGGCGCTCGCCGGGGTCGTGTGCAAGGCGCCATCGAACACCAGGAAGAGGTTCTCGCCGGCGCCCTCGGAGAGCAGACCGTTGGCGGCGAGCGCGATGCCCTCGCCGTAGCCGAGGCGCCGCGCCTCGCGGGCGATGAGTTGGCCTGAGAGGTAGTTGCCGCCGGCCTTGGCGCCCGCGGGGATGGTGTTCGGTGCGAAGCGCTGCCAGCTCGAGACGCCGGCATCGATGCCCTGTTCCAACACGCCGGCCCCGAGATAGGCGCCCATCTCCCAGGCGCCCACCGCCACTTCGATGGAGGGATCTGCGCTCAGGCTCAAGGGACCATCGGCACCGCGGAAGGCCACCGGCCGGAGGTAGGCCTTGGGGAGCTTGTTCACCTTTATGACTTCGCGGCAGGCCTGTGCCAGCGCATCCCGTGTGTGCGGGATCTGCATGTCGTAGACCTTGGCGGAGTTGTAGAAGCGTTTCAGGTGGTCGGTGAGCCGGAAGATCATCTGCCCCTTGGGCGTCTCGTAGCTGCGGATGCCCTCGAAGATCGAGGAGCCGTAGTGCAGCCCATGCGCCATCACATGGGTGGTGGCCTCGGCCCACGGCTTGATCTTGCCGTTGTGCCATATGAGCGTTGGATAATTCACGGCCATGGAATGTCCCCTGCAAGCCGCAACAGGATAGAGGAATTCGCGGCGCCGCGCCGTCAGGCCTGCGGGGCACGCTCCCAACGCCAGATCTCGCCGTCTTCCGGGTGTTTCACCCTACCGGCATGGCGGAAGCCCAGGTTCGTGAGGATGCGGGTCGAGGCGTTCTCGCGCGGTAGGGTGTGGGCGATGATGAGACGCACCCCGCGGTGCCCAGCTGCCTCTTCCACCAGGCGCTTCGCCATGGCGGTGGCGATGCCGCGGCCCTCGAACGCCGGGAAGGTGAAGTAGGCGATCTCGACCTCACCGCGCGCATCCGGTGCGGCGCGGTAGCCGCAGGTCCCCACCACCCGGCGCAACGCGCCCTCGCTCGCCACGTACCCCCAGCCACCCACCGGCAGCACCCGCTCCACGGTCTGCTGTACCACTGTGCGCAGCAGGTCGAGCGCCGCCTCCGCTTCCAGGCCATAACGCTGCTGGAAGACGTCCGCGCTCGTGAGCGCAGACGCCATCTCCCGGTCTATGGGAAGGAAGTCCAGCACGCGTCAGTAGCGGTAATGGTCTGGCTTGAAGGGTCCGTCCTGGCCGACACTGAGGTACTGGGCTTGTTTCGGCGAGAGTTTCGTCAGGTGCGCGCCGATGCGGTCCAGGTGCAGCCGCGCCACCTTCTCGTCCAGGTGCTTCGGCAGGACGTAGACCTTGTTCTCGTACTTCATGCCGTGGGCATAGAGCTCGATCTGGGCCAGGACCTGGTTGGTGAAGGAGTTGGACATCACGAACGAGGGATGGCCAGTGCCGCAGCCCAGGTTCACGAGGCGCCCCTCGGCCAGCACGATGATGCGCTTGCCGTCCGGGAAGATCACGTGGTCCACCTGCGGCTTGATGTTGTCCCAGGTATAGCGGCGCAAGGAGGCGATGTCGATCTCCGAGTCGAAGTGCCCGATGTTGCAGACGATGGCGTTGTGCTTCATGCGCTGCATGTGCTCATGCGTGATCACGTCCAGGTTGCCGGTGGCGGTGACGAAGATGTCCGCTTTGTCGGCGGCTTCGTCCATGGTCACCACCCGGTAGCCCTCCATCGCCGCCTGCAGTGCGCAGATGGGGTCGATCTCGGTGATCCAGACGGCGGCCCCCAGCCCGCGCAGCGACTGGGCGCAACCCTTGCCCACGTCGCCGTAGCCGGCGATGAGCGCGATCTTGCCGGCCACCATCACGTCGGTGGCGCGCTTGATGCCATCCACCAGCGATTCGCGGCAGCCGTAGAGGTTGTCGAACTTGGACTTGGTGACCGAGTCGTTGACGTTGATGGCGGGGAAGGGGAGTTTGCCCTGCTTCTGCATCTCGTAGAGGCGGTGGACGCCGGTGGTGGTCTCCTCGGTCACACCCCGGATGTTCTTGAGGATCGCCGAGTAGAACCCCGGCTGGGTGTCGAGGCGCTTCTTGATGGATCTGAACAGCGCCGTCTCCTCCTCGTTGGTAGGTTTGGAGACGAGCGCAGGGTCTTTCTCTGCCTTCGCGCCGAGGATGACCAGTAGCGTCGCGTCGCCGCCATCATCCAGGATCATGTTGGGCGTGCCGCCATCGTGCCACTGCATGATGCGGTGGGTGAACTCCCAGTACTCGTCCAGGGTCTCGCCCTTGTAGGCGAATACCGGCGTGCCGGTCGCGGCGATGGCGGCGGCGGCGTGGTCCTGGGTGGAGTAGATGTTGCAGGAGGCCCAGCGGATCTCGGCACCGAGCGCTTTCAACGACTCGATGAGCATCGCCGTCTGGATGGTCATGTGCAGGGAGCCCGCGATGCGGGCGCCCTTGAGGGGCTGTTCCTTCTTGTACTCGGTGCGCACCGCCATGAGACCGGGCATCTCGGTCTCGGCGATGGCGATCTCCTTGCGGCCCCAGTCGGCGAGCCCGATGTCCTTGACGTGGTAGTCGTGGTGCTTCTTGTCTGCGACAGCGTTCATCTTTGGTTACTCCAGAGTTGAACGAGCGCCGTTGGCTGTGTCCCTTCCCCCGAGCCTGGCCGGACCATTCCGGTTGCAGCGCCCCTCGGGGTATGGGGTATCTATCAGGCGGCGACGGCCTTGAGCCCCGCTGCGCTACGCAACAGTTCCGCCTTGTCGGTCTTCTCCCAGCTGAAGGCGGTGAAGGTCTCGCCGTTGCGGTATTCGAGCTTATAGGGGTCGCGGCCGAAGTGGCCGTAGGCGGCCGTCGGCTGGAACATGGGATGCACCAGGTCGAGCATCTTGATGATGCCGTAGGGCCGCAGGTCGAAGTGGCGGCGCACCAGCTGCTCGATCTTGTCGTCACTGATGCGTCCGGTGCCGAAGCTGGTGACGGTGATCGAGGTGGGTTCCGCGACGCCGATGGCATAGCTCAACTGGATCTCGCAACGGTCCGCGAGCCCGGAGGCCACTACGTTCTTCGCTACGTAGCGCGCCGCGTAGGCGGCGGAGCGGTCCACCTTGGAGGGATCTTTGCCGGAGAAGGCGCCGCCGCCGTGGCGTGCCATGCCGCCGTAGGAGTCCACGATGATCTTGCGGCCGGTGACGCCGCAATCGCCGACCGGGCCGCCGATGACGAACTTGCCCGTGGGGTTGATGTGGAACTTGGTGCGGCGGCTGAACCACTTGTCCGGGATCACCGGTTTGATGATCTGCTCCATCACCGCTTCTTTCAGGTCCTTGTACTTCACGTCCGGCGAGTGCTGGGTCGATAGCACCACGGCTTCGATGCCGACCGGCTGGTCGTTCTCGTAGCGGAACGTCACCTGGCTCTTGGCGTCGGGACGCAGCCAGGGGAGTGGGTTCTTGGGGCTCTTGCGGATGCGGGCCTGCTGCTCCACCAGTTTGTGGGCGTAGTGGATCGGCGCGGGCATGAGTTGCTTGGTCTCGCGCGTGGCGTAGCCGAACATGAGGCCCTGGTCGCCGGCGCCCTGGCTCTCAGGATCCTTGCGGTCCACGCCCTGGGCGATGTCGGGCGACTGCTTGCCGATGACGTTCATCACCGCGCAGGTGTGACCGTCGAAGCCCACCTCGGAGGAGGTGTAGCCGATGTCGCAGATCACCTTGCGCACGAGTTCTTCCAGGTCCACCCAGGCGCTGGTGGTCACCTCGCCCGCGATGATCGCGAGGCCGGTCTTGACGAGGGTCTCGCAGGCGACGCGCGCGCGCTTGTCCTGCGCCAGCATCGCGTCGAGCACGGCATCGGAGATCTGATCGGCGACCTTGTCGGGGTGCCCCTCGGAGACGGACTCCGACGTGAAGAGATAGCTGTGCGACATGGACCTCGAATCCTGTTCCTCGGGCGGAGGGGGTGACGCTAACGGAATGGGGCAATAGTGTACCGATTTGGTATGTTTTTTTCACGCGTGCCCAAGATGCCGACCCGCCCCGGGGCCCGCCCGCAGCATCGCACCGGGCCTGTCACCCGTGGCCGAACAGTGACTCCGTTCTTAAGCACCACAGATCCCAAATGCCGGATCAGCGATGAGCTCAGGCGGACACTCGACCCGGATCGATCGGCGGCGGGCGCCTTTGCGGGATTTCAGCGGATTCAGGCTGAAAGACACCGGGTCGCCCGCCGATTTTGGCGCAATTCCGGCCAAAAACGCCCTTTATTTCCCTATCGCCTTGTTTTCCCTGTCTTTGTTCTCCGCGAAATGCGATACTCCGCCCCGTTATTCTCAGCCTGCGATACCCCTTCTAGAGTTGTCACCGACTGCAGTAATGACACTGTGTTGAATTCTTATTAATCATTTTAGAGAGATTGCAATGGAACAGAACAAATTGTATGTCGGTAACTTCCCTTACTCGGTCGATGAGACCCAGCTGCGCGGAATCTTCGCCCCTTACGGCGAGATCTCCGAGCTGAAGCTGATCATGGACCGTGACACGGGCCGTCCGAAGGGTTTCGGCTTCATCACCTTCGCGACCCAGGCGGCCGCTGAGAAGGCGCTGGAGCAGAACGGCAAGGACCTGGGCGGGCGTCCGCTCAAGGTGAACATCGCCACCGACAAGCCCCGCACCGGCGGTGGTGGTGGCTATCGCGGCGGCAACGGCGGTGGCAACAGCCGCTGGTAAGCCTGCGATACGTCTGAACTGAATCGGACATGGAACCCCGCCGCGAGGCGGGGTTTTCATTTGTGTGGTCGTTATATGATTGGGGGCAGACTGGAACCCGGACGCATACGATGCCGACTCCCATGCATGCCCGCTGGTACTTCGATCTCGTCTCCCCCTTCTCCTACCTGCACCTCAAGCAGTTCCACAAGCTGCCGGCGACACTCGAGATCGACTATGTACCGGTGCTGTTCGCCGGGATACTCAAGCACTGGGAGCACAAGGGGCCGGCGGAGGTCCCGCCGAAGCGGGCTTATACCTATCGGGAGGTGACCTGGCTCGGGAAGCACTTGGGCATCCCCTTCAAGATGCCGCCCGCACACCCTTTCAACTCGCTGCATGCCCTGCGCCTCGTCATCGCTGCCGGCCCCACGCGACGCAACGTGGAGACGGCTTTCGACATGATCTGGAAGGAGGGCAGGGATCTGCAGGATGCCGCCAACCTCGCCGAGCTCGGCAAGCGCCTGGGCCCGCTCGATGTCCAGACAGCCCTGGCAGACGGGAGCGTGAAAGGAGCGCTCAAGGCGAATACGGATGACGCTATCGCCAATGGCATATTCGGCGTGCCCACGTTCAAGGTCGGCGACGCCCTCTTCTGGGGCCAGGATTCCATGGCGATGATGCTGGATTACTTGCAAGATCCCCGGCTCTTCGACACGGAGGAGATGCGCCGCGTCGCCCAACTGCCGGTGGGTGCTGCCCGGCGCGAAGTATCGAAGCCCTGAACTCGAACCTGCAGGCTTCCGGGCTGCCGCGGGGATTTGCTAAAGTTCGTGCATGAGCGGCCCGGCCACCCTCCCACATCCCGCGGACTACGAATTCCACCCCGGCGAGGAGGTGTGGAACACGTTGCTGCATCTCCTGGGGCTGGTGCTCATCATCGGCGCCCTGCCGGTGCTCCTGACGCTGGCGGCACTCCGGGGCACGCCGCTCGAAGTAGTCACCTTCAGCATCTACGGTGCGACCCTGTGGCTCCTGTACCTGGTCTCGACGCTCTACCATTACGTGAAACCGGGTCCCCTGAAGCGCGTCCTGCGGCGCGCGGACCACATCACCATCTATTACTTGATCGCCGGCACCTATACGCCGTTCTGCCTGGTGGCGCTGGGTGGCGCCGTGGGCTGGGTACTGTGCCTGGTGTTATGGGCACTCGCCATCACCGGCACGCTGTTCAAGCTCCTGGCGGCGCACCGCTTCGAGCTCCTGTCCACGCTGCTCTACATCGCGAAGGGTTGGGCGGGGCTGGTCGTCATCGTGCCCCTCTACCATGCTCTGCCGTTCCCGTCCTTCGTGCTGGTGCTGGTGGGCGGCGTCTGCTACACGCTCGGTGTCGCTTTCTATACCTGGGAAGGGCTACGGTACAACCACGCGATTTGGCATTTCTTCTGTCTGGCGGGGAGCGTCACCCAATTCATCGCGGTGTTTTACCTGTTGTGACTTGCCCGATGAAGCCGGCGGTAGAGACCCATGAAGAAACCCCTTCAGATGAGGGGGTCGCTCCATATCCATGAGTGCCGTGCTTACGGGTAATCCACCTCGGCGTGTTGAGCCGCTGTGACGGCCGCGCTCTTCGGTGCGGAGAAATTTAAGCTATCCACGATCCGCGGGTCGTCACCTGCGGCGCAGACGAGCGCCACCGTATAGTTCCCGGGTGGCAGATACTCAGAACCGTAGTGATAGGCGCCGCGTGCGATGTCCAGGAAGACGTTAGCCGTCTGGAGCGGCTGCACCGCGGACGTGGGATTGATGTCCACTGGCGTGGTCCCGGAGCCCGCATAGATATACGCGGCGGGCTGGCAGGTGGGGTCAGATATGGCCAGTCCGCCAATGGTGAAGCTGGTGCTGACGAAACCTTCGAGGGCGCCCGACCGGTTGACGTCCACAAGTCGCATTGCAGGCACGAAGTCGTATGTACCGGAATTGAGCGTGATGGACTTGCGCAGGTCGAAGTCCACGGCGAAGGCCGCTTGCTCGTCAGGAGCGATGCTGAAGCCGCTGGCGAGCGGGAGCTCCGTCTGGTCGAGACCGCTCGGGATGACGAGGGAGTGCATGCTGCCGTCCGAGAGGATGATGTAGGACTGGCTCATGTCCACCAACAGGCGTATTCCCTGATAGCTTCCCGGCGGCACGTCCAGACTGTTCAACAACAGGGCGAAATTGTCATCCTGCAGTTGCAGTAGATCTATCTGCCGGGGCGCGGAGTAGGCATGCTCGAGCAGTGCGCCGGTCATACCCTGGATCTGCACGCCCTTGAAAGCGATTACCACGCGTTCAGCGCCGTCCACCGGCGTATCCGCCGCCGCCAGAGTGAGCGTGGTCGAGTTGCTGGACGACCCCCAGCAGCCGCTCAAGCTGGTCGCGCCGAGGAACGCCACGAGTACCAGGCGTCCGATGTTCCACCGCATATTCATGATTTATCCCGCTTCCATCCGCTGCTTGCCACCGGCGGGTGGCTAGTCTCTATTGATGATAGTCCACTCCCTCCGCGGGAGGGAGGGAGTGGACTGCTGGAATGACTGTCGACTCAGGGGAAATCCACCTCGGCCGCGGTGCCCGCCGTGACGCTGGCATTCTTCGTGACGGAGAACGTCAGCGTATCCACGTTCTGGGGATCGTCTCCTGCCGCGCAGACGAGGGCCACGGTATAGTCCCCCGGTGCTAGGAAAGCGGCTATGTAGCGGTAGATGCCGGTCTCATCGTCCAGTTTGAGGCTCGCCGTAGCCACCGGTTGCACCGCCGACGTTGCGTTGATGTCCACGGGCGCTGCGTTGCTGCCGCCGTATACATAAGCCGCCGGTGAACAGGCGGGGTCGGTGACCGCCGTGGCACCGATCATGAAG
Source organism: Gammaproteobacteria bacterium (assembly GCA_035455665.1). Taxonomy (GTDB): domain Bacteria; phylum Pseudomonadota; class Gammaproteobacteria; order Natronospirales; family REEB76; genus DASUBN01. Next base: position 8,798 of record DATIEQ010000219.1, read on the forward strand.
GTGTTGGCGACGCTACCCTGGATCTCGCCCACGCTCTCGTTGTTGGTGATCCGCAGCACCGGCTTGAGGATATACACGCCGTTGGCGAGGGTGATGGACTGCCGCAGGTCGAAGTCGATGGTGAAGTTCAGCATGCCGCCGGCCGCCACCGTGAACCCATGCACCAGCTTCAGTCCGCTCTCGTCGCCGCTCGGTATGACGAGCGGGTGCACGCTACCGTCCGCGAGTGTGATGCTCGATTGGCTGGCGTCCACCTTGAGCCGTATCCAGGCATATTCGCCCGCGGGCAGGCTCACGCCGCTCAGCAGCGATGCGCTGTTGCCTCCCTGCTGCTGCAAGAGATCGATCTGCCTGGGCATGGCGAAAGCGAACTCCAGGCGCTGCCCCTCGCCGGAACTGTTCTCGTCGTCCATGGCGTCTGAGTCCATGCTCGCCGTGGTGCCACCGCCCATACCCATGGAGTTCATGTCGCCGCTATCCCCGGAGTCTGCGCTTTGTGAGTCCATGTCGCCCGACTCCTCCTGGTCGTCGGTGTTTTCACCGGCGGGCTGGATCTCCACGCCCGTGAAACTCACCACCACGCTGGTGGCGCCGTCCACCGGCGTATCGGTGATGGCGAGATTGAGCCTGCCGGCTCCGCCGCTCGTCGTACCAGAGCTGTTGTTGCAACCCCCAAACGTGGCGAGCGCGAGCCCAAAGAATAGCAATAGAAGGATCTTGAGATCGTGGGTGCGCATGGCAGCACCTCCTTAGCGCGGAGAGGACACGGCATCATGGGCGCGATACCGCATCCGCGGTTGTGAGTTGCGTCACGATAACCGCCATGTCATGAAGATTTATGTGATGAAGGCAGGGAATCACTGCCTCTCGTGCGTGAATACGGCCGTGGAGCGCGGCGGCCGGTGAGAGCTTAGGGGTAGTCGACCTCGGTGGTCATGTCGTTGGCCACTTCTACGGTCCGGGGGGGGTAAAAAATCAACGCGTTCGGCGTGCCTGGGTTGTCACCGGAGGCACAGGTGAGTGTGATGGTGTAGGTCTTGGGTATCATGAAAGGCACAGTGTAGGCGTAGTTGCCGCTCACGCTGTCGAGGGTGATTGATGCCGTAGTCACCGGCTGCACCGCTTGCGCCGGGTCGATGTCGACCGGTGTGACGTGATCGCCCGCATAGACATAAGCCGCCGCCGAACAGGAAGCGGAGGTGATTGAGATACCGCCGATCGCGAGCGTGCTGGCCACAATGCCGGAGATTTGCCCCATGTTCGCGTCGTCGATGAGGCGCAAGGAAGGCCGGAACAGGTAGTCTCCCGATGCCAGGATGATAGCCTGTCGCAAGTCGAAGTCCACGGTGAGTTTCAAGAGATCGCCCGAGGAGGCGCTGAAATCGCTCATGAGGGTGAACCCGGAAGGATCGTCCCCGGGCGGGATGACGAGGGGGTGTACGCTGCCGTCGGACAGGGTGATGCTCGACTGGCTCATGTCCACCAACAGGCGCAGCGACTGGTAATTTCCTGCGTTCAGGTCCACGCCGTTCAAGAGCACCGCGCTGTCGCCTTCCTGTTCCTGCAGCAAGTCCACCTGCTTGGGAGCGGTGAAACGGTACAGGACCGGTACGTTGCTCCGACCCTGGAGCTCCACTCCCGTGAACGTCACGAGTACGCTGGTTGCGTTGTCCGTTGGGGTATCCGCCACCGCCACGCTCAGCGTCGCGGTGTCGTCGGTCTTATTGCAGCCGCAGAGCAAGAGCGCCGCCGCGAGCAGCATGAGTCCATGCCGGACGAAGGATATACGGCGATGGATCACGTTCGGACCCCTCTGGAAATCATCACGGATTCACTGCGTAGGAGTATACGCCAGGGAAAAGAAAGCCCCCGTGCGGGGGCTTGAGGGATGAGAGCGCGGGGCACTCAGGGGAAATCCACCGTCGCTGTGCTGTTCGCCGTCACTGTCACGTTCTTGGCAGCGCTGAAGCCGAGGACATCCACTGTCGCCGGGTTGTCGTTGGCGGCGCAGGTGAGTGCCACCGTGTATGCACCACCCACCAGGAAGGCCGCGGTGTAGTCGTAGCTGCCGGTCGTGCTGTTGAGCGCCAGGCTGGCCGTCTCAAGCGGCTGGACGGAGGAGGTGGTGTTGATGTCGACGGGTGTCACGTTACTGCCCGCGTATATATAGGCGGCCGGCGAGCACAAGGGATCCGAGATGGCGAGCCCGCCGATGGTGAGGGTCGCGGCGGCGGACCCGGAGATCTGGCCCACCTGCAGGTTATTGATGAGCCGCAGGGCGGGTTTCAGGATGTAGTTCCCGGAGGCCAGCGTGATCGCTTGCCGAAGATTGAAGTCGATGGTGAAGTTCAACATGTCTCCGGCCCCGGCGGTGAAGCCGCTCACCAGCTTCAGGCCCGTCTGGTCGCCGCTCGGGATGGTGAGCGGGTGCACGGTACCGTCCGAGAGGGTGATACTGGAATTACTCATGTCCACCATGAGGCGTATCCATTGGTAGTTGCCCGGGGACAGGCTGACGCCGCTGAGCAGCGATGCGCTGTTGCCGCCCTGTTGGGCCATCAGGTCCACCTGCTTCGCCGTAGTGAAATCGTATTCCACGGCGGCGCCTGTGGAGCCCTTGACCTGCACGCCGGTGAAGCTCACGACGACGCTGGTGGCGCCATCCACAGGCGTGTCCGACACCCCGAGGTTCAGGGTGGCGTTGCCGTTGGAGCCATTGCAGCCTGTCAGCGTGAGGATCGCGAGACCCAGGAAAGCGGGGAAGCCCTTGCTGTATCGTCGAGCGTTCATGGTTGTTTCTCCTCTGCTACATATTTCACGATGCTTATCATGGGGCCACACCGGTATCCAAGGTCGTGAGGCGTGTCACGCTTCATGGAGTCCAAACGCACCGTCTCCACTGGTGTTTACCTGTGGCGTGACGCGGTTCGCATTAGACATAAGGTTTGTAGACGCATAGCATTGAAACATCGGCATGGGGCGGACGCATGGGCATCAGGATCTGTCTGGCGGGGGCGAGCGGCCATGTGGGCGTGGAACTCACGCGGGCGATCCTCGATGCGCCGGATCTGGAACTCGTGGGTGCGGTGGGCAAGCGCGCGGCCGGACGGCTGTTGAGCGAGATCGTCGGCGATGCACGCACCGCGCTGCGCGTGCAGAGCCGGCTTGCGGACGCGTTCGTTTCAGGACCGGTGGATGTCGTGATCGACTACACACGCCCCGAGGCGGTGAAGGAGCACGTGCACCAGGCGATGGAGGCAGGTTGTAACGCGGTCATCGGCACCTCGGGCTTGAGCGATGCGGACTACGCAGAGATAGGCCGGCTGGCGCTCGCTCGCGGCGTGGGGGCGTTCGCCGCCGGCAACTTCTCCATCACCGCCGCGCTGCTGCAGGAGTTCAGCGTGAGGGTGGCGCGCCATATGCCGCACTGGGAGATACTGGATTATGCCGGCGACACGAAGCCGGATGCGCCGAGCGGCACCGCGCGGGAACTCGCCTACCAGCTCGGCAAGGTCGCGGCACCCAGGTGGGCGGTGCCGCTGGCGGCGACTCAGGGTCTGAAGGAGAGCCGCGGCGCCACGCTCAACGGCTCGCAGTTGCATTCCATCCGGGTGCCGGGATTCTATTCCGCAGCCCAAGTGATCTTCGGCGCGACGGGCGAGCGCATCGAGCTGCGTCACGAGTCCACGAGCTACCGGCCCTATGTGGCGGGGACGCTCCTGGCGGCGCGCAAGGTCCAGAGTTTCAAAGGCCTGAGGCGGGGCATGGGGGCCCTGTTGGAGCTCTAAGGCTTCAGCCTTCCTGCTTCGGTTCGAATTCGGTGAAATCCTGTGATCGCGGCATATGCTCCATGACTGAGTTGAGATCAGCCGGTGCGGATATGACTTTGCGCGCCGTCAGGTCGAACCATGTACCTTGGCAATCAATGATGCAGGCAAGCTCGCCGTCACCCCGCAGGATGCGGTGGCGAAAGCGCCAGTGCTTGCGGTTGGGAGACAGCCCGCTCACTTCCACGGTGATCGTGACGCGCTCGTTGGCATGGATCTCCCGGAAGTACTTCAAGTCCTCCCGGAACAGGATCGGCCCGATGCGCAGCTTCTGGAACTGGGTGGGGCCGAAGCCGTGTTCGGTGAGATAGGCGATGCGTGCCTGGGCGCCGTAGTCGGCATAGGCGCTATGGCGCACGTGGCCGTTGGGGTCCAGGTCCGCCCAGCGTACTTCGAGGGTCTTGGTATAGCTCGCGCTCATCGGTAGTCCTTGGGCGCATGGAGAATCGTGAGTTTTGCAGCGCTATCTTAACCCGCCCGCCACGCACGGCCGGCGGGTTGTCCCTGCCCCCCACATCGGCGAAAATACGCGCCCTTTACCGGAGCCCCCATGCCCTCCCGACGCGAACTCGCCAACGCCATCCGGGCGCTCGCCATGGACGCGGTGCAGAAGGCCAATTCCGGCCACCCCGGCATGCCCATGGGCATGGCGGACATCGCCGAGGTGCTCTGGAACGACTACCTGAAGCACAACCCGGGGAACCCGACGTGGGCGGACCGGGACCGCTTCGTCCTCTCCAACGGCCACGGCTCCATGCTGCAGTACGCGCTGCTGCATCTCTCCGGTTATGCGCTCCCCCTGGATGAGCTCAAGCGCTTCCGGCAACTGCACTCCAAGACGCCGGGGCACCCGGAATACGGCCTCGCACCCGGCGTCGAGACCACCACCGGCCCGCTCGGCCAGGGTCTCGCGAACGCCGTGGGCATGGCCATCGCCGAGAAGTCGCTGGCCGCGCGCTTCAACCGCCCGGGCTTCAAGGTGGTGGACCACTACACCTACGTGTTACTGGGCGATGGCTGCCTCATGGAAGGCATCTCCCACGAAGCCTGCTCGCTCGCCGGCACGCTGGGGCTCAACAAGCTCATCGCCTTCTACGACGACAACGGCATCTCCATCGACGGCGAGGTGCAGGGCTGGTTCACGGACGACACGCCGAAGCGCTTCGAGGCCTATGGCTGGCACGTCGTGCCGGCCGTCGACGGCCACGACGCAGAGGCGGTGAAGCGCGCCATCGAGGCGGCGCGGGCCGTGAGCGATAGACCCGTGCTCATCTGCTGCAAGACCATCATCGGTTTCGGCGCACCGAACAAGCAGGGCAAGGAATCGAGTCACGGCTCGGCGCTCGGCCTCGAGGAGGTGGCGCTGGCCCGCCGGCAGCTCGGCTGGAGCCATGCACCGTTGGAGATCCCCGCCGACTACTACGCGGGTTGGGATGCGAAGAGCCGTGGCAAGGCCTTCGAGGACAAGTGGGAGCGGCTCTTCGCAGGCTATCGCCAGTCCTATCCCGACCTCGCCGCGGAATTCGAACGGCGCATGAAGGGGGAACTGCCGGCCGACTGGTCGGAGAAGTCCCGGACCTTCGTCCAGAAGCAGTCCGCCGAGGGTGCCGAGATGGCGACCCGCAAGGCTTCCGAACTTGCGCTCAACAACCTGGGGCCGGTGCTGCCGGAGCTGCTCGGCGGTTCCGCTGACCTCACCGGCTCGAACCTCACCTATTGGAAGGGCTCGCGCCCCTTGAACAAGCGGGACTTCGGCGGCAACTACATCTTCTACGGCGTGCGTGAGTTCGCCATGTCCGCGGTCATGAACGGCCTCGCCCTGCACGGCGGCTTCATCCCCTACGGCGGTACCTTTCTGACCTTCTCCGACTACGCCCGCAACGCACTGCGGGTGGCGTCCATCATGGGCGTGGGCAGCATCTATATATATACCCACGATTCCATCGGCCTCGGCGAGGATGGCCCCACCCACCAGTCGGTGGAGCATCTCGCTTCCTTGCGCATCATGCCCAAGATGCAGCTGTGGCGGCCCTGCGACGATACCGAGACTGCGGTCGCCTGGGTGGCGGCGGTGGAGCGGCGCAATGGGCCCACTTGCCTTGCGCTCTCGCGCCAGAACTTGCCGCATTTCCCCCGCAGCGCCGAGCAGCTCGCCGCCATACGCCGCGGTGGCTACGTGCTGGTCGAGGCACAGGAGACGCCGGACGCGATCCTCATCGCCACGGGTTCCGAGGTGGCGCTCGCGGCCGCAGCCGCGAAGAAACTGTCGGAGCGGAACGTAGCGGTGCGCGTCGTATCCATGCCCTGCACCAGTCTCTTCGATGCCCAGGATGCGGCCTATCGCGAGAAGGTGTTGCCGAAGCGGATCACCGCCCGCGTGGCGGTGGAGGCGGGGGTGACCGAGTTCTGGCACCGCTACGTGGGTCCCGAGGGCCGCGTGCTTGGCCTCGACCGCTATGGCGAATCGGCACCGGCGAAAGACGTGTTCGAGTATTTCGGCTTCACCGTGGACAACTTGGTGAAGCAGGTGGAAGCGGTGCTACACCGCGAGACCGTGGTTTCCTGAGACCGAATCTTTAGGAGAGTAGCGATGACGATCAAGGTAGGCATCAACGGGTACGGCCGCATCGGCCGCAACATCCTGCGCGCCCTCTACGAGGCGAAGCGCAGCGACATCAAGATCGTCGCGGTCAACGACCTGGGCGATGCCGCCACCAATGCCCACCTCACCAAGTACGACACCGCCCACGGCAAGTTCCCGGGCCAGGTGTCCGTGGATGGAGACTCGATGGTACTGAATGGGGACAAGATCCGCGTGTTCGCCGAGCGCGACCCGGCCAAGATCGGCTGGGGCTCGGTGGGCGTGGACGTGGTGCTGGAATGCACCGGCCTCTTCACCAGCAAGGCCAAGGCCTCGGCCCACATCCAGGGCGGCGCCAAGAAGGTGGTGATCTCGGCCCCGGGTGACAAGGACGTGGATGCCACCGTGGTGTTCGGCGTGAACGAGAAGACCCTCAAGGCCTCCCATACCGTGATCTCCAACGCCAGCTGCACCACCAACTGCCTGGCACCCCTGGCCAAAGTCCTGCACGAGAGCATGGGGATCGTGGGCGGTCAGATGACCACCATCCATTCCTACACCAACGACCAGGTCCTGACGGACGTGTTCCACAAGGACATCCGCCGGGCCCGTTCCGCCACCCATTCCATGATCCCGACCAAGACCGGTGCCGCCGTCGCCATGGGGCTCGTGATCCCGGAGCTCGCGGGAAAGCTCGACGGCTACTCCATCCGCGTGCCCACCATCAACGTGTCCCTGGTGGACCTCTCCTTCATCGCCGGCCGTGACACCAGCGTGGAGGAGATCCACGAACTGATGAAGAAGGCTTCCCAGGGCGCGCTCAAGGGCATCCTGAACTACACCAAGGAGCAACTGGTATCCGTGGACTTCAACCACGACCCTGCTTCCTGCACCTACGATGCGACGCTCACCAAGGTGATCGGCCGCCTGGTGAAGGTGTTCGGCTGGTACGACAACGAGTGGGGCTTCAGCAACCGGATGCTGGATACCACCATCGCTTTCTGGAACGCCAAGTGAAAACGTCCCTTTTGCCCGAATAACCGCGTTGCGGTGCCTTCCTCGGTGCTCATTTACTGGAAAAGTAAACTCCGCTCCTCGGAAGGCCCCACGCCTTGTTCTCGGGCAAAATGGACTGTTTTCACATCAGTGCAATAGATCTTTGTAAGGATACGCGGCGTGAATATACTCAAGATGACCGGGCTCGACCTGAAAGGGAAGCGGGTCCTCATCCGCGAAGACCTGAACGTGCCTATCCTGGACGGTCAGGTGACGAGCGATGCGCGCATCCGCGCCGCTCTGCCCACCATCCAAGCGGCGCTGAAAGCCGGTGCGCGGGTCATGCTCGTGTCCCACCTCGGCCGGCCCAAGGAGGGGGAATACGATGCAGCGCTCTCCCTCGCGCCCGTCGCGGAGCGCCTGACGGCGCTGCTCGGCGTCAAGGTACCGCTGGTGAAGGACTGGATCGACGGCGTCGAGGTGGCGCCGGGCGCGGCCGTGCTCTGCGAGAACGTGCGCTTCCTCAAGGGCGAGAAGCAAGATGACGAGGCGCTCGCCCGCAAGATGGCGGCGCTGTGCGACGTCTACGTGATGGACGCCTTCGGCACGGCACACCGGGCCGAGGCCTCGACCCACGGGGTGGGCAAGTACGCGCCCGTGGCCTGCGCGGGCCCGCTGCTCGCGGGCGAGCTCGAAGCGCTCGGCCAGGCCCTGGAACGTCCGGCGCGGCCGCTCGTCGCCATCGTCGCCGGCTCCAAGGTCTCCACCAAGCTTACGGTGCTGGACTCCCTGACCAAGGTGGTGGACCAGCTCATCGTAGGCGGCGGCATCGCCAACACTTTCATCGTGGCTGCCGGCCACAAGGTGGGCAAGTCCCTGTACGAGCCGGACCTCGTAGCCGAGGCGAAGCGTCTCAACCAGGCGGCCCAGGCCCGCGGCGGGGAGATCCCGCTGCCGACCGATGTGGTGGTGGGCCCGGAATTGTCCGCCGGCGCGGAAGCGGACGTGCGGCCCGTGGACGGCGTGGGTGCCGACGAGATGATCCTGGACATCGGCCCAGACACCTGCGAGGCCTACGCCAAACTCCTGATGCAGGCAGGTACCATCGTCTGGAACGGACCGGTGGGCGTATTCGAGTTCGACCAGTTCGGCGAGGGTACCCGCGCCATCGCGAACGCGATCGCGGAGAGCAAGGCCTTCTCCATCGCCGGCGGCGGCGACACGCTGGCGGCGCTCGACAAGTACGGCATCGCCGACCGCATCTCCTACGTGTCCACCGGCGGCGGCGCCTTCCTGGAATTCCTGGAAGGCAAGAAGCTTCCGGCCGTGGCGATGCTCGAAGCGCGCGCGGCGGCGACGGCAGCCCTCAAACAGGCGTAAACTGTCGCCTGGGCCGCCGCAGGATCGCGCAGAAAGTACCGGATGCCGCGTAGAACAAAAATAGTCGCCACCCTCGGCCCCGCCACCGATTCTCCCGAAGTGATGGAAGCCATCATCCGCGCCGGCGTGGACGTGGTGCGCCTCAACTTCTCCCACGGCGAGCCGGGGGACCACCGCAAGCGCGTGGAACTGGTGCGCAAGGCCGCCGCCGCCGCCGGCAAGGACGTCGGCATCCTCGGCGACCTGCAGGGCCCCAAGATACGCATCGAGAAGTTCAAGGGTCGCAAGGTCACCCTCAAGGACGGCGACCGCTTCACGCTGGACGCGGAGCTCGCGGACGACGCGGGCGACGCCACGCAGGTGGGCCTCACCTACAAGGATCTGCCGAAAGACGTGCACGCCGGCGACCTGCTGGTGTTGGGTGACGGCGAGATCAGCTTGAGGGTGATGGAGGTCATCGGACCGCGCGTGGTCTGCACCGTCGAGACCGGCGGTGAGCTCTCGGACAACAAGGGCATCAACCGCCAGGGCGGGGGCCTGTCCGCCGCCGCGCTCACCGACAAGGACTACCAGGACATCAAGACCGCGGCGGAACTGGAGCTGGATTACCTCGCCGTGTCTTTCCCACGCGATGGCCAGGATATCGAGCAGGCGCGCATGCTGCTGCAGGCGGCGGGCGGCAAGGCCGGCATCGTCGCCAAGATCGAGCGCGCCGAGGCCATCGGCAACCTGGATCACATCATCCGCGCCTCCGACGCCGTGATGATCGCCCGCGGCGATCTCGCGGTCGAGATCGGCGATGCCGAGCTCCCGGGCATGCAGAAGCGCATCATCCACCGGGCGCGCGAGCTGAACCGCATCACCATCACAGCGACCCAGATGATGGAGTCCATGATCCACAGCCCGGTGCCCACCCGCGCCGAGGTGCTGGACGTGGCGAACGCCGTCATGGACGGCACCGATGCGGTGATGCTCTCGGCGGAGACCGCCGCCGGCAAGTACCCGCTCAAGACCGTGGAAGCCATGGCGCGGGTATGCGTCGGGGCGGAGAAGCACCGCCTGACGCAACGCACCCGCATCATGGACATGCATTTCGCCAAGGTGGACGTGGCCATCGCCATGGCCGCCATGTACTGCGCGAACCACATGGATGTGCGCGCCATCATCGCGCTCACGGAATCCGGCTCCACGGGACTGTGGATGTCGCGCATCAGCTCAGGCATCCCGATCTACGCCATGACCCGCCACGAGAGCACCCGGCGACGAGTGACGCTCTATCGCGGCGTCTACCCCGTGGCTTTCGACGTGATGCACACCAACCCCGACCACGTGCTGCAGGATGCGGCCAACGAGCTCAAGCGCCAGAAGGTGGTGAAGGACGGGGACTACGTGATCTGCACCAAGGGCGAGTTCAGCGGCGTGACGGGCGGGACGAACAGCATGAAGATCATGCGGGTTGGGGAGTAGCGCTTACGTAAGGTCTTTCGCCCCCATCACAACCACCCCTTTTGACGAGCGATACGAGCAGCTTCAATTCTGTTGCTGGCCCCGAGCTTGCCGATGGCCTCCGAGAGATAGTTCCTGACCGTGCCTTCCGAGAGGAAGAGCTGCTTGGCGATATCGCCGCTGGTGAGCCCTTCGCCCGCGAGGCGCAGCACCTGGCGCTCCCGGTCGTTGAGCGGGTCGTCCGCGTCCCAGGCCTCGGTGGCGAGCTCCGGCGCTATGGCCTTGCCACCGTCCTTTACCTTGCGGATGGCTTCCGCCAGCTGGTTCGCCGGCGCGTCCTTGAGCAGGTAACCCTTCACGCCGGCGGACAGCGCGCGGCGCAGATACCCGGGTCGGGCGAAGGTGGTGACTATGATGACCTTCGCCGGATGCTGCTTCTCCTTAAGCGCCTGGGCGAACTCGAGTCCCGTCATGCCGGGCATCTCGATGTCCGTGACCACCACGTCGGGCGATGTGTCGGCCGCGAGCTTGAGCGCGTCCTTGCCGTTCACGGCTCGCGCCACCACCTCGATGTCGTCCTCCATGTCCAGGAGTGCGGCGAGCGCCCCCAGGATCAGGGACTGGTCTTCGGCGATGAGTACCTTGATCACGTTCGCACCCTTCATCAGCCGTCCGGGCCGCTCCTGCCTGCCATGCCGCGCCCGCTCATGCCCGCGAACTCCCGGTCCGGCAGCGGCAGGTGCGCCATGAGGCGCGTGCCGGCGCGGCCGGATTCGATGTCCAGGAAGCCGTCCAGGGCGGCGAGGCGCTCGCGCATGCCGCCGATTCCGTTCCCCTCCTTGAGGCTCCCGCCGCGACCGTCGTCCTCCACCGCGAGCCGGACGACGCCGGCCTCGACCTCAAGCTGGATCCGGCAACGCTGCGCCCGGGCATGGCGCACCACGTTGGTGACGGCCTCGCGCAGCACCATGGCGAGCAGGTTCTCGTGGGTGGGCGGCAGCCCGCAATCCGCAGAGTCGAGAGACAGCTCCACGTTGGCGGCCTTCAAGGCCACCCGCGCGTTCGCCAGCTCGCCGGCGAGCCCGCCGTTGCGGTAACCGCCGACGGCTTCGCGCACGAGCTTCAATGCGTCGCGGGAGATCCTTTCCAGTTCGCGGATCTCCCGCGCGGCCTCGGCGATGTCGCGCTCGGCCAGGCGCGCTGCCAGCTCGGCCTTGACGGTGACGAGCGTGAGCGTATGGCCCAGGAGGTCGTGCAGGTCGCGGGCGATGCGCTCCCGCTCGGCGGTGGTAGCGAGATGGCGGATCTCCTCCTGGGATTGCTTGATGGTGCGGTTCTTGCGGGACATCTCGCCGAAGTAGATGTTGCTCATGCCGATGATCAGGCCGAAGAACACGAAGCCGAACCAGTGCCAGAACCCCAGTTGGAAGAGCAGCGCGTTCAGTATGACCAGCGCCACGATCGACGCCAGGGTGATGAAGCCGCGGCGCATGCTGCCCATGAAGCCGGTGAAGGCCATGGCGTACATGCAGAACATGGCGCCGCCCGCGTTCACCGGCATGAGGATGAGGCCGAGTGCCGTGAGTCCTGCGACGATCTTGACGCGCATGCCGCCGACGTAGGCGCGGTAGCCGGCGAAGTACAGCACCAGGAACACGCCGACGGCGGTGATCGTGGCGACATGCTCCGGCCAATAGACCGGCCGGTAGTACCAGTCTATGAAGAGAAAGCCGACGTAGGGGAGCCATAGATAGGGGGTCCAGCCCACCCAGTTATTCTCGCCGAGGAGCCAATGGTGCAGCCTGACCAGGGGACGGGTCAGGCTCTGCCAGGCGCTGTTCGGGTTCGGACTCATCCGGGCTAGCCTACCTTAAGTCTCCGGGGTGGCGTGGGCGTCCCCGTTCGCTTGGCATGTATTGTGAGGGCCTAGCCGTGCGGGTCGCCAGTCCGCAGCGTCAATCCCGGTCTGTGACGTTTGTCACATGCCCGGCGGTGACAAGCGCCCGTGCGCGGATTAGGCTGGGCGTCCTTTCCGACCTTCCTCCGGGAGCAGAGATGCGGCGGCTCGCGATTCGCCTTGGTGCCGGTCTCGCGGGTCTCTTGCTGCTCCTCGTCCTCGCGGGCTACGGCTTCCTGCGCGGCGCGGCTCCTGTACTCGACGGCACTCGGCCTCTCCAGGGTTTGAGCGCGAAGGTCAGCGTAGAACGGGATTCGCTCGGTGTGCCGGTGATCACGGCCGAGAGCCGCGCCGACGCGGCCCGGGCGCTCGGATTCCTGCACGCCCAAGACCGCTTCTTCCAGATGGACCTCCTGCGCCGGGTGGCCGCCGGAGAGCTTGCCGAGCTCTTCGGGGCCGCGGCCGTGGAGTTCGATGAACAGCATCGGCTCTACCGGCTGCGTTCGGTGGCCAGGCAGGTGCTGGCGCGCGCCACGCCCGAGCAGCGGGCGGTGCTCACCGCCTATAGCGAGGGGGTGAATGCCGGCTTGAAGGCGCTCGGCACCTGGCCGTTCGAATACGGCGTGTTACTTCGGCGCCCGAGGGCCTGGCAGCCGGAGGACTCGATACTGGTCATCGATGCCATGTACTTCGAGCTACAGGACCCTGCGGATCGGCGTGAATCGAACCTGGCCGTGATGCGCGAACTCATGACGCCCGCCCTCTATCGCTTCCTCGCCGTCACGGGCACCCAATGGGATGCGCCGGTGAGCGGCAAGGCGCCGGAGATGCCGCCGATCCCCGGGGCCGACGTGATCGACCTGCGCAAACGGCTTCCCGGTGCGACAGCGGCAGTCGCCACGGACAGCCCGGAATCCCCATGGGTCTTGTGGCTCGATTCGGTTCCCCCCGGCGCCATCGGCAGCAACAACTTCGCCGTGAGCGCCGCCCACGGCGCAGACGGTCATGCCATCCTCGCGAACGACATGCATCTCGGCTTGCGTGTGCCGAACATCTGGTACCGGGCCGAGTTGCGCTATAGGGATGCCAGAGCCGAGGGCGGCCAGGTGGCTGTCACGGGCGTCACGCTGCCGGGCCTGCCGCAGATCGTGGCGGGCAGCAACCGCCATGCGGCATGGGGTTACACCAACAGCTACGGCGATTGGGTGGATCTCGTGGAGCTGCGTCTCAACCCCGCCGACGCCGACGAGTACCTCGCCCCCGATGGCTGGCGGCACTTCGAGCATCACACCGAGTTCATCCGCGTCAAAGGCGGCGCGGATGCGAAGCTTGAGGTGCGGGACACGCTGTGGGGACCGGTCCTCGACCGGGATCACGCCGGCGTGACACGCGCGGTGCACTGGGTCGCCGCGGACCCGGACGCGACGAACCTGGAACTGGAAGGCATCGAGCGCGCACGGGACGTGCGCGAGGCGATGGCCGTCGCGAACCGCGCCGGCATGCCCGAGCAGAACTTCCTCACGGCGGATTCCGCCGGACGCATCGCCTGGACCATCGCGGGGCGAATCCCCGTCCGCCAGGGCTACGACCCCTCGCGACCTTCCTATTGGGATAAGCCGGGCACGGGCTGGAGCGGCTGGCTGCCGCCGGAGCAGTATCCGCGGATCACGGATCCGGACAACGGACGCCTGTGGACCGCCAACGCGCGGGTGGTGGACGGGGCCATGCTCGCAGCCGTCGGCGACGGCGGCTATGACCTCGGCGCCCGTGCAGGCCAGATCCGCGACGACCTCCTGGGTCGCGACGCCTTAGAACCCGCGGACCTGCTCGCCATCGAACTGGACGACCGAGCGCTGTTCCTCGCCCGCTGGCGCACGCTGCTCCTGGCGCTGTTGAACCC
>DATIEQ010000220.1:0-3966 GCA_035455665.1 Gammaproteobacteria bacterium
ACCCATTACAAGTTCCCGAGCACGAGTTCGGGGGACTTCAAGCTGGGGCTAGATATCAACCTCCTGAAGCGGTTCAACCATACGGTGCCTAATGCCACGGTCCCTGGCGGGTTTGCCGTCAGCCAGCTCGCTGGCTGGTCCGTACCGAACGCCCCGTTGAGTTCCGCAGCAGGCGTCGGCGCGACCTACCCCAAACGTCGTGCGACCCTTAGCCTAGGTTGGCACTACGGTGACTGGTCCGCGATGTGGTCCTTGTATTTCATCGACCACACCATCGAACCGTGCACCAACGGTCAGGCGTCGCCGACCACCTTGTTGGCTGCCTGCACCTATAACTTCAATAAGGCCAATGCGGCTTTGTACCTGTCAGGCTTCGGTGTACCGCTGCCCAACAACGGCCCCGACCGTACCTTCGATCCACAGGGCGGGTCAGCCTTCCTGGCGCAGAACCACATCGGCGCGGTGACGTATCACGACGTGAGCGCGACTTACCACGAGGACAGCTGGAATTCAGACTTCACGTTCGGTATCCAGAACGTCTTCGGGAAGCAGCCACCCGCCGCAATTAGTGCCTTCGCGAATACGTACTACCCGTTCTACAACCGCATCCCGGGCCAGTTCTTCTATGGCCGTATCACTGTTAAGTTCTGACCCAAGACGGTTTTAGACAAGCAGTAATGCGGCCCCGGAAGCGGGGCCGCTTTTTTGTGCGGTATCGGGCGTTCAGATCAGACGCCGAAGGCCGAGGGACATGCCTGGGACCCGCGCAGGCCGGCGAGTCGAAGGCCCTTGAATATGAATCAGTCATATTTCAGAAGATTATCGGCCTGTTTAAGCGTCCTAGGGCTATACCTTGACCGTGAATACCGATGTCCCCAGAGGAGGCATGTGTCATGACGTTCAGAACCGCTCTTAACAAGACGATGCTTGTCCCATTCACGGCCCTTGCAGCCTGCTTGCTGGGTATGCTCATGGTCCCGGCGGCGTTCGCTGAGGGCCATCTGCCACCCGGCGTGAAGGTGATCTACTTCCGGACGCCGACCTATCTCGATAAACCCGCCGGCGACGTGGTCTATACGAAGCAGGATATCGAGCAGGCGATGGAACTCGCGAAACTCGGCGACGCAGAGGCTCAGGCGAACCTGGGCGTGATGCTGCAGACCCGGGGCGACTACAAGGGTGCAGCCACGTGGTACAAACAGGCAGCAGATATGGGTATCCCGACGGCGGCGTTCAACCTGGGGACCCTGTACTACAACGGCCAGGGTTTCCCCCAGGACTACTCTGCAGCGCGCCACTGGTTCGAACTCTCGGCGAAGCGCAACGATCCCTACGCTCAGTTTTACCTGGGGCTGCTGTATGGGGACGGCAAGGGTGTGGACGCGGATCCAGAGAAAGAGATGGCGTGGTATAGCAAGGCGGCACATCAGGGCCTGGCAGCGGCTCAATTCAACCTGGCGGTCATGTACCACAACGGCGAATCTGTAACCCAGGATGACGTGCAGGCCTATGCCTGGATGCTGCTCGCAGTGCGTGGCGGAATGGACGCATCAGAGGCGCTCCCAGTCATCAAGTCCGGATTGAGCGATGAGGACGTGCGGAAGGCCGAAACGCTGAGCCGCAACTTGTATGTCGTACCTGATGCAAGCTACAAGGAGCCATGACCCTATCCTGCCATGACGGTGGCGGCGTTCTCCAGCGCCGCGTCATACCAGGGATAATTTATGCCACCGTGGCATTGGCTCATGCCGGGGCGAGTATGATTTGAGGGTCTAGGTCGGAAAACCTCTGTTATGACTTACAGGGCATGGGTTGCGCGGGCATACAAAGCTGATATCGCTACTCGTATGCTGAAAACGGGCATGTTTAAAGCGGAGGGTGTGAGCACGGAATCATGAATTCCACGGCGGAATTGACTCGACCACAATATACATTCGGCCAGTACAGCTTCGATCCCCGTAGCGGCGAACTGTACGACGGGCAGAAGACCGCGCAGCTGCGCCCGCAGGTGGCGAAGTTGCTGGAACTGCTGTTGAGTCATGCCAACGATACGGTCTCCCGCGATGAGATCCGTCACCATCTATGGGGCGACCACGTCGTGGTGGAATTCGAGGAGGGTATCAGCGCGTGTGTGAGGCAGCTGCGCATCGTCCTGAACGACGGGGCCGATGGCACCCGCTACATCCAGACGATTTCCCGCCGTGGCTACAAATTCGTATACGCAGTCGCGCTCCGCGAAGGTGGAATTGGGGGTTTTGAGAAACACGCGTTGAGCGTGGCGCCGTCACCGGTACCGGCACTGCAAGTCGTGCCCGCGCCGGCTCCCCCCACGTGGCGTCACAGGGCGACCGTGTCGTCCGCCGTGTTCCTGGTCATCGTCCTGGCGCTTGCTGCTGTCGGTCTATTGAAACGCTCCGGCTGGTCTTGGCTAGCCAACCCGGAAGCGACCCCGATATCCGCCATTGCAATCCTGCCGTTCGGGAATCTTTCACAGAACCCCAATAACGCCATCCTCGGCGCGTCGGTCGCAAACGAGATTACGAACCTCCTGGGGCCGATGTCGCCTGGGCGCCTCCGGGTCATCGCCAATACCTCCGCTGCTCACTTCGTGAAGGGCAATGAGACCATCGGGGACATCGGTCATGAACTGGGAGCGAGCTATGTGCTCGAAGGGTCGATCACCGAGCTTGCGAAGACGCTGCACATTTCCGTCCGCTTAATACGCGTAGCCGATCAGAGTTATGTCTGGGGCGACGAATACGACCTGGATAGCAACTACTCCGGCGGCAACTACCAGCAACTGGTGATCAAGATCGCGACCCAGGTGGCGACACGGTTGGCGCCGGACGCCACCGTGAACCCCCTCGAGTTCACCGCCAACCGCGATGCAGCCATCGCTTACCAGCGAGGACGTTCCCTTATCGCCCAGGGCGATACAGAGACGGCTTATGGCTATTGCGAGAAGGCTATGGGGCTCGATCCCCGTTTCGCTGCCGCCTATTCATGCGCTGTGCGAGCGGTGCTTCGTACCGCAAACCCATCCACGACACAGGTAACCGCAGCGAACGCACTTATCGACAAGGCGCTCGCGCTCGATAGCGGATCCGCGGAGGCACACCTGCTCAAGGGCGAGCTGGACATGTTCTACGTGTGGAACCTGCCGGCGGCAGGCACTGAGTTCAAGGAATCCCTGCGCCTTAACCCGGGCGACGCCTGGAGCTGGCAGATGTACGCAGAATACCTCTCCGCCATAGGCCTGGATAACGAGACGCAGAGCGCCATGGATACGGCCCGCGCGCTCGATCCCGTGTCGGTTAGCGTCACGAACAACCTCGCGCTGGTCTCGTTCGTGGCGCGACAGTATGACAAGGCTGAGGCGAATGCCCGCACCAACGCCGGCCTCAACGCCCAGGACGCGCTTGCCCAGCACATACTGACACTGAGCCTGCTGGGAGGAGGCAAGTATTCGGCGGCAGTGAAGCAGGCAGCCTTGGAGATGCAGTCGCTCGGCGCCTCCGCCAAGGACATCGTCGTATTGAACGGCAGCCACGCCTCATTGGTGGAATACTTCAAATGGTATTCAAATCATCTCACATCCCAGCCGGCAAATAAGCTCACTGCGGTGTTCCTCGCGGACGCTTACATGCATCTGGGGCAAGCCGACCAGGCGGCGGCGGTGCTGAATGCGGCTATCCAGCGGAACGAAGTGAGCACCCTGATCCCCTTCATCAGCATCTGGCCCAGCCTGCGCCCCCTGTGCACGACCCCGTCCTATCTGGCTCTTACCCGCAAGCTTGGCCAGGTAGGCTGTTTGCCACAGGCTTGAGATTCGATTGATTTTCTTGACCTGAGGGGCGTGCTCCGGGATAATCCCGCCCCTTCCCTGCGGCTGTCCAGGATAAACTGGATAGCCAATCGAACGATCATATACGCGCCCGTAGCTCAGCTGGATAGAGTACCTGGCTA
>DATIEQ010000221.1:0-7472 GCA_035455665.1 Gammaproteobacteria bacterium
AAGTACCGCGACTCGCTCTGGGAGGCGGTATGGGAAGGGAGCGGCATACCGCAGGTGGGCCAGCGCGCCGTGGTGGCCGCCCGGGATGGCGCACGCCTGCGCATCAAATCAGTCAACTAATCCAGTCCATCAAGGAGTTCAGTCATGGGCTTTTCCACGATCATCGGTCTATTGATACTCGTCTGGGCGGCGGTGACTCTCATGCGTGCCGTGCGCATCGTGCCGCAACAGCAGGCCTGGGTGATCGAGCGCCTCGGCCGCTTCCACGGGGTGCTGACCTCGGGCATCCAGATCATCGTGCCCATCTTCGACCGCGTAGCTTACAAGTTCGACATGCGTGAGATCCCCATGGACGTGCCCGAGCAGGTGTGCATCACCAAGGACAACACGCGCCTCTCGGTGGATGGAGTGCTGTACTACCAGATCACCAACGCCCAGAACGCCGCCTACGGCACCAACGACGTCATCACCGCCGTCGTGCAGCTGGTGCAGACCACCATGCGCGCCGAGGTGGGCAAGTTAGCCCTGGATGAATGTTTGTCCCAGCGCGAGACCCTCAACAAGGGCGTGGTGGACGTGCTCACGGAAGCCGCGTCCAGCTGGGGCGTGAAGGTGCTGCGCTACGAGATCCGCAACCTGACGCCACCGGACGAGATCCAGAAGGCCATGGAGTTGCAGCTCACGGCCGAGCGCCAGAAGCGCGCCGCCATCGCGAAATCCGAGGGCGAGCGCCAGCAGGCCATCAACCAATCGGAAGGTCAGAAGCAGAGCCTGATCAACAACGCCGACGGCGAGCGCCAATCCGCGATCCTGCGTGCCGAGGGCCAGGGCCAGGCGATCGCCACGGTGGCTAACGCCACCGCAGCCGCAATCGCCACGATCGCCAAGACGGTCGCCGGCGAGGGCGGAGCCGATGCACTGCACTACCAACTGGCGCAGAAATGGGTGGAGCAGTGGGGCGAGATCGCCAAGACCTCGACCGTGACCGTGGTCCCCGCCAACATGGGTGACCTGTCCGCCATGGTGGGCACGCTCATGTCCCAGGCTGGTAACGCGCGGCCCAAGGTCTGAGGAGCTCAGCGGCGGTGGCGCAGATGCACACCGCTGTGGTCGTCGGCGGCGGACCTGCGGGCCTGATGGCGGCCGAGGTCCTCGCCCAGTCCGGCGTGCAAGTGGATGTCTACGACGCCATGCCCTCCGTGGGGCGTAAGTTCCTGCGGGCGGGCGTCGGCGGACTCAATCTGACCCACGCCGAGGATCCTGCCGCCTTCGTCTCCCGTTACGGCGCAGGCCGCGTCGAGGTGGGCCGCTGGCTCGCGGACTTCGGTCCTGAGGCACTGCGGGCCTGGGCGCTGGACCTGGGCGTCAAGACCTTCACCGGCACCTCCGGCCGCGTGTTCCCCAAAGAGATGAAAGCGGCACCGTTGCTGCGCGCCTGGTTGCGGCGCCTCAGGCAGACCGGCGTGCGTTTCCACCTGCGCCACCGCTGGTGCGGCTGGGACGAAAACGGCTCGCTCCGCTTCGACACGACCGGAGCTCCGACCGCCGTGCGTTCCGATGCCACGGTGCTGGCCCTGGGGGGCGGCAGCTGGTCCAAGCTCGGCTCCGACGCCACCTGGGTGCCTTGGCTGCAGGCCAAAGATGTCACCGTCGCTCCGCTCAAGCCCGCCAACTGCGGTTTCGACACAGTCTGGAGCGAACATTTCCGCGACCGCTTCGCAGGACAACCGGTAAAACCCGTGACCGCCTGGTTGGAGGACGGAAACCCGCGGCAAGGCGAGTTCATCGTCACCGCCCAGGGTGTGGAAGGCGGGCTCATCTATACCTTGTCCGCGCTCATGCGCGACGCCATAGAGAAGAAGGGCAGTGTGACGCTGCACCTGGATCTGGCGCCGAACCGAGACACGCCGCGCCTCGCCCAAGACCTCGCCAAGCCGCGCGGTACGCAATCCCAGGCCAATCACCTGCGCAAGCAGGCGGGTATCGACGGGGTCAAAGCGGGCCTGCTGCGGGAAGTGCTGGGCAAGCAACTCCCAGGACCGGCGGAGTTGGCAGCCGCCATCAAGGACCTGCCACTGCAGCTCAGGTCCGCGCGTCCCCTGGACGAAGCCATCAGCAGCGCGGGCGGCGTGGCGTTCACCGCCCTGGACGAGAGGCTCATGTTGCACAAATTGCCGGGCGTGTTCTGCGCCGGTGAGATGCTGGATTGGGAAGCGCCGACGGGTGGTTATCTGCTGACGGCATGCTTCGCCAGCGGGCGGGTGGCAGGCACGGGGGCGTCGCGTTGGCTCAGATCGGGGGGTTCCGCATGAAGATCTGGGTGGATGCGGATGCCTGCCCCAAGGTCATCAAGGAGATCCTGTTCCGGGCAGCCAAGCGTGCCCAGGTGCAGGTGACGCTGGTGGCCAACCAGTCCCTGCACACACCGGCCTCGCGGCACATCAAGGCCGTGCAGGTGCCCGCGGGGTTCGACGTGGCGGATAACGAGATCGTGAAGCTCGTGGCGCCCGGCGACCTGGTCGTCACTGCCGACATACCGTTGGCCGCGCAGGTGGTGGAGAAGGGCGCCCATGCGCTCAACCCGCGCGGCGAGCTCTACACGCCGGACAACGTCAAGGCGCGACTCAATCTGCGGGATTTCATGGCGAGCCTGCGCGACAGCGGCGTCGTCACCGGTGGTCCGCCGCCTTTGAGCCAGAGTGAACGTCAAGCCTTCGCGAATCACCTGGATCGGCTGTTGGTGCGGACTAAACGCGATTGAGCAAGGCTACAGAGCGCTAGTGAGTGCGCTTACGCACCACGCCGCGGTTGGTGGTGTCTTGGTCCATGTCCATCAGGAAGGCGTGGATGAAGTTGCGCATCGAGAGCGGCGCGTAATCCAGGGCCGTCTGGCCGCCGGCGGATTTCGCTTCCACGTCGGCGCCGGCCGCCAGCAGCATGCCGACCAGACCGCGGTTGATGTCGTTCCAGGCCGTGGAGACGTGCATGAGGGCGGTGCGCTCGGAGCCGGGCAGGGGCAGGTTGGGGTTCCAGCCTGCATCCAGCAGGTTCTTCACGCGTATCACGCCGGCGATGGTACGGTCAGCTACCAGCTCATAGAGCAGATGCGCCTCGGTACCGAAGGGCAGCCACAAGGGGACGCGACGCCGCACCGCTTCGCGCGTGGCCGCCGGCACGTCCAGGATGGCGAGAGCCACTTCCTTGGCGTGCTGTCCGTTGAGCAGGATATCGAGTTCGGCTTGAGTATCGGCGTTCTCGTGCTTGCAGGCGGCGAGTGCGCGCGAGGTGATACGCGACCTGTTCTGCGCTCTGAGGCGCTCGATTTCCTTTTCATCCATGCGCGTATCCCGAGTTTGGGTTGCCGAGCCAGCCATGGCGTTTACCATTAAGTTAAATCGTATATATTATGTTAACACAATTTAGAACGAAATGCGTGGGATTTAAATCCCAATAATAAATTTACTTCGCCTGCAAACGAACACTTCGAACTGACAGGCGCCGGGTTGTTCAGGGCGCGATCAGACGTACCACGACAGAGTCAGAGACCCCTTCCACCGAGAGATAACGCGCGTTGAACAGCCCGCCGGTGATGGTGACCTTCGGGTTCTCGAGGCTCGAATGACTGACCAGCGTATCGTCGATCTGTTCCCAGACCTGGCCGTTGTCCAGCGCAAATCTTTTCCCGTTGGCCCAGCCGGTGAAGTTGCCGATGAGCCTGGCTACGACGGTCTCGCCGCTTGTACCGCTGGGCGCCGGCGCTTGTTTTGAAACATCTACAGAGGGCGTGCCGTCGGAAGCCGGCGGGGTACAGCGGGCAGAGGCTTGCTTCTGCGCATAGCTCCCTATCCAGGCGTCGAGGGCCTGCAATTGGGCGTCTGTGAGGTGATCGAGGCCGGTCTTGCGGAAATCCGCCGCTGACATGGCTTTGAGCAGCTCGAAAGGCGGCGATTCTGTGCTGTGCGCCACTCCCGTGGACAGCAAAAGGCACGCCAAGACTGCCACTTGGGATAGAATTTTCATGTTGACTCCTCGCGCTTGAAGGCTCACCGCATGTCGTTATTGTGACATGCGGCAGGTTACACGTTCATGGCAGGGAGTCGCCCACGAGCCTTCGACGCGAACCAACGGAGATCCATCATGCAGCTCACTATGTATCAGGCGACCGCCCCGACCTTCATGCACATGCTCGCCAACCTCGAAGCCGTCCTGAAGAAAGGCGAGGCGCATGCGCTCGCGAAGAAGATCGAACCCTCGGTGTTGCTCAACGCACGGCTGGCGCCGGATATGTTCTCGCTGGTTCGCCAGGTGCAGATCGCGAGCGATCAGGTGAAGGGGTGCATGTCGCGGCTCGCCGGCACTGAACCTCCCAGGTTCGAGGACAACGAACAGAGCTTCGCGGAGCTGTACGCCCGCATCCAGAAGACCATCGCTCACATCAAGAGCTTCAAACCGGAGCAGATCGACGGTACCGACGGCAAGAAGATCGAGCTCAAACAGCGTGATGGCAGCAGCCGGCATTTCCAGGGCGTGAGCTACGTCTTCGATGCGGTGTTCCCCAATTTCTTCTTCCACGTGACCACAGCCTACGACATCCTGCGGCATAACGGCGTGGAACTTAGCAAGACGGATTTCCTGGGCGCCAACGAGCACGTGAAGCGCGGCTGACTGCCGCCTGGCCGCATCATGCACATCTTCAGATTCATGCTCGTCTTGGGACTGTTGGGAGCCTTGTCCGCATGTGCCACGTCACCCACGGGGCGTCACCAGCTCCGACTGGTATCTCCCGAACAGGCGGCGCAGGCAGGTAACCAGTCCTTCGCTCAGATCAAGAAGCAGACCCCGGTGGATACTGACGTTGCGGATAACCGCTATGCCGCCTGCATCGTGCGCGCCCTCGCCGGCGCCACCGGCAACCCCAATGGCGGTGGTAACTGGGATGTCACGGTGTTCAGGCAAGACAAGACCGTCAACGCCTTCGCCCTGCCGGGCGGGCACGTGTCGGTCTACACCGGCATCTTCCGTGTCGCCAAGACCCCGGGCGAACTGGCGGCTGTCCTGGGCCATGAGATGGGCCACGTGCAGGCCGCGCATGGAGCAGAGCGCATGTCTGACCAGATGGCCACACAAGGCGTGCTCGACGTGGCGGCCGTCATCGCGGGTATAGACCCTGGCACCGACAGCGGCAAGGCGGCCGTGTCGGCGATGGGGGCGGGAGCCCAGGTCGGCGTCTTACTGCCTTTCAACCGTGCTCAGGAGAGCGAAGCGGACGAACTGGGCTTGCGCTACATGTCCGCGGCGGGGTTCGACCCGCGCGAGGCCCTCGAACTGTGGCGCAACATGATGTCCGCCAACCTGGGGGCTCCGCCGGAAGTGCTCTCGGACCACCCTTCGGACAAGAACCGCCTGGAAGACCTGCAAGGCAAGCTGCCCGGGGCTCTACGCTTCTACCAGGCCGCGCTCGCTCAAGGGAAGCATCCCGATTGCGCGGCCCCAGGCTTCCCCGGCTGACTCGGCGGCGGGCAGCCCTAGCGGCGAGCATTTTGGGTGGAAGTGCGACATAATTCCCGAAAACCGGCGGGCAGGGATGGGGATCCCGCCGCACCCACCTAGCAGGCAGCCCGTGAGCAGGCCCGAGCACAGCTCGATGACACACGCTTCGCCGTACGCATCGCGCGTCCGCGGCCTCAAGCAGGGCGCCGCGCTGTTCGCCGTGCTCGCCTCCCTGGGAGCCACCGTCACGGTCCGTGCCGAGAACTATCCCTTCCCACCCGGCTCCAGCCTGCGTTTCCGCCATATCACCCTGGAAGATGGCCTGGCGCAGAGCTCGGTGAATGCCATCGAACAGGACGCCCAGGGCTACATCTGGATAGGCACCCAAGACGGGCTGCAGCGTTATGACGGCTATGATTTCCTCACCTATCGTCATGACATCGGCGACCCCGCATCGCTCGCGGACAATGACGTAGACGCCCTCCAGGTGGATCCGGGTGGTGCGCTGTGGGTGGGTACGGCGGACGTAGGCTTGGATCGCCTCGAGCCCGGCACCAGGCGCTTCACTCATTTCCAGCACGACCCCGCGAAACCCGGCAGCCTTGTCAGCAACACCGTCATCACCCTGCTGCTCGATCATGCCGGGCGGCTGTGGGTCGGCACCGATCAGGGCCTGGACAGGATGGATTCGGCCTCCGGCACGTTCAAGCATTACAAGGTGCCGTCACCCCAACCGAACGCCGGCGAGATATTCGCGATATTCGAAGACTCGCATGGGCGCTTGTGGCTGGGCAGCGCCCATGGCTTGTATTACTACGACACCAAGAGCGAATCACTGTTGCCGTTCCAACCCGCGAGTGGCGTCGCTCTCAAGCAGGTGCAGGACATCTTCAAGGATTCGTCGGTAGGGGCTTTCGCGGAGACCCAGAGCAAGCTCCTGTGGGTTGCCACGCGCAAGGGCTTGGTCGCGTTGGACAACCGCGGGCAGGTGCAGCAGTTCTATCAGCATAAGGACGGCGACGCAGACTCACTGCCCAGCAGCCATGTGCGGGCACTGATGGAGGATTCCGCCGGGGACATCTGGATCGGAACCGCCGGCGGCGTGAGCCGCTATGACCCCGCGACCGGTCATTTCACCAACTATCAGCACGATGCCACCGATCCAGGCGGTCTGAGCGACGATGACATCTACTCGATCTTTCGCGACCGTAATGGCCTCATCTGGATAGGCACAGGTAACGCGGGCGCCAACATCTACAACCCCCAGACCCGCGCGTTCGGTTACTACCGCCACAAACAGGGCGACACCAATAGCCTCGCCGGTAACACGGTCTGGAGCATGTACAAAGACGCCCAGGGCGATGTCTGGGTAGCGACCGACAAGGGCCTGACGCGGCTTGACCCAACGCGGCGCCATTACAGACAGTACAAACTCGGCGACCGCCCCAAGAACCGGCTCGACGACGACAGCGTCAGTGTGGTCTACGGCGGCCCGGACGGCAGCATCTGGACTGCGACGGATTACGGCGTCTACCGCTATCTTCCGGCGAGCGACGGCTTCCGTCACTACAACCTGGTCACTCCCAAGGAAAATCCTCTCGGCAACTATGTCTACTCCCTCACCTTCGATAGCGCCGGGCGCCTGTGGGCGGGCACCGGGCAGGGTCTGGTGCTGCTCGATCCACAGAGCGGCGGCGTAAGGCGCTTCCGCCACGACCCCGCCCGCGCCGATAGCCTGCCTGACGACGCTATTTCGATGGTGTGTGAGACCACGGACAAGAATCTGTGGGTGGCGACGTCCAACGGCCTCGGTCGCTTTGACGGCAGCCACGATCATTTCGATGCCTTCCTCACGAGCCTCACGGATGCGAACTCCATCAGCTATAACAACCTCGAATCCTGCCTGGCGGACAAGGACGGTAACCTGTGGGTCGGCACGGCGAGCGGGCTCGATTATCTCGACGTCAAGAGCGGGAAGTTCA
>DATIEQ010000222.1:0-2253 GCA_035455665.1 Gammaproteobacteria bacterium
ACCACGAACCACTCGTCGGGGAACTGCGCGCCCGGCAGCGAGAAGCCGCGCGCGCCCGGGTCGGGGATCTCCTCCAGGCGGCAGACGACGTGGCGGACAGCTTCAGGCATGGGGTGGTGTCCTGGCGGCCTTGGCAGCGGCGCGGCTTTCTTCTATTGTTCGGCATCCTGAAAGCCCAGGGAAGAGCCGATGTTCGCCACGCCCGATGAGGCGGAGACGGCATTCTACACCGCCTTCGCCAACACCGACCTGGACGCCATGATGCGCGTGTGGCTGGACAGCGACGCGGTCACCTGTATCCATCCCGTGGGGCCGCGCATCAGCGGCCACCAAGCGGTGCGCGCCAGCTGGATGGAGATCTTCCGCAACGGCGGCGGCCTGCGCTTCCGTCTGGCGGAGGTGAGCCGCACCCAGGACGCGCTGCTCTCCATCCACGTGCTGCACGAGTACATCTCGGTGCCCGGCGAGAGCGGCGAGCGCCCGCCGGCGGTGGCCACCAACATCTATCAGCTCACCCAGGACGGCTGGCGCATGATCCTGCACCACGCCTCGCCGGTGGCCCTGCCGGGCCGTCCGGACAAGCCGGCGGCGAAGCTGCACTAGGCGCCGGGAGCGGAAGCCGCTCCCAAGGCCTCGAGGCGCTTCTGCAGGCCCAGGATCAGCATCAGGCCCGGCAGCGCCAGCAGCGCGCTCACCAGGAACAGCATGATCCAGCCGCCGTGCTGGGCCACGTAGCCGGCCGGCGGCCCCAGGAAGACCCGCGAGATCGAGTCGAAAGCCGACAGCAGCGCGAACTGGAACGCCGTGTAGCGGTGATCGCATAGCGCCATCAGGTAGGCGACGAAAGCCGCCGTACCCATGCCCCAGGCGATGTTCTCCACCCCCACCGCCATGACCATGAGCCCGTAGTTATGGCCCACGAGGGCCAGCAGCATGAAGGTGAGGGTCGAGGCGGCCTGCAGGATCCCGAAGCACAGCAGCGAGCGGAACAGCCCCAGGCGCGGCATGAGCGCGCCGCCCAGGAACACGCCGATGATGGTCGCCAGGAGACCGAGACCCTTGTTCACCACCCCCACGTCGGAGGGCGTGAAGTGCAGCCCCGAGATCAGGAACACGTTGGTCAAGGGTCCCGAGAACCAGTTCCCGAACTTGTAGAACAAGACCAGCGCGAGGAGCCCGACGGCGGACTGCCGGGTAGCAAGCTCGCGCATGGGTAGGAACACCGCATCCATCAGGGTCCGCGGCGCGGTGGCCGGCTGGGCCGGTTCCGGGCCGAACAGCGTCGGCAGGAGGGCCAACACCATCAGCGCCGCCATGAGCAGATAGCTGTTGCGCCAACCGATGCGATCCGAGAGCACGAGCACGAGCGCCCCCGAGACGATCATGGCGAGGCGGTAGCCCCCCACGGTGACGGCGGCACCGAGGCCGCGCTCCGCCGGCAACAGCATGTCGGTGCGATAGGCGTCGTAGACGATGTCCTGGGAGGCGGACACGAACGCGAGGAAGAAGGCGAGCAACGCCAGCCGCGGCATCGCCGTGAGCGGATCGGTGAACGCCATCATCGCGAGCAACACGGCGAGCAGCAGCTGGGCCAGCAGTATCCAGCCGCGACGGCGCCCCATGAACGGCGGCATGTAACGGTCCATGAGCGGCGCCCACAGGAACTTGAGGGAATACGGCAGCCCGACCAGGGAGAACGCCGCGATGGTGGTGATGTCCACATGCAGGGTCGCGAGCCAGGCCTGCAGCGTGGCGCCGGACAGCGACAGGGGCAGGCCCGAAGAGAATCCCAGCAGCAAGGTCACGCCGACGCGGCGGTTGAGCGCTGCATCCACGAGCAGGTTCAGGGAAGGTGGGCTCGAAGGTTCGCGCTGCATGGCGCTCACGGCGAGTAGTCGTAATCCATGATCAGCGGGGCATGGTCGGAGAAGCGCTGGTCCTTGTAGATGACGGCCTTCTGCACCTTGGCGCCCACCCCCGGCGTCACCACCTGGTAATCGATACGCCACCCCACGTTCTTGGCCCAGGCCTGGCCGCGGTTGGACCACCAGGTGTATTGCTCATCGCGCTGATCCACCACCCGGAACGCGTCCGCGTAACCCGCCGGCCCGAACAGCTCATCCAGCCAGGCCCGCTCGTGGGGCAGGCAGCCCGAGTTCTTCTGGTTACCCTTCCAGTTCTTGATGTCCTTCTCGGTGTGCACGATGTTCCAGTCGGCGCACAGGATGTACTCGCGCTTCTTCTTGCGCAGCG
>DATIEQ010000223.1:0-16680 GCA_035455665.1 Gammaproteobacteria bacterium
CGGGCGGCTCGCGGTCGCGGTGCTGCTGTTCCAGGATCTCGCCGTCATCCCCTTGCTGATCCTCATCCCGGCCCTCAACAAGGGGCTTGGCACCGCGCTCGCGGACGACCTGCTGCGGGCCTTCGGCAAGGGCACGCTCGCAGTGGTGGTGATCCTCGCCGCCGGCCGCTGGCTGCTGCGCCCGCTGCTGCACCAGATCGCCACCGCCCGGTCGGCGGAGCTCTTCACCCTGACGGCACTGCTGGTGACTCTCGCTTCCGCCTTCGGCACGGCGGCCTTGGGCCTGTCGCTCGCGCTGGGCGGTTTCCTCGCCGGCATGATGCTGGCCGAGACCGAATACCGCCACCAGGTGGAGGCGGACATCCGCCCCTTCCGCGACGTGCTACTCGGTCTCTTCTTCATCACCGTCGGCATGCTGCTCAACCCGGCGGTGGTGGAGCGCCACTGGCTGTTGCTCATCGTCGCGGTGGCGGGCCTGTCGGTGTTCAAGACCGCCCTCATCGCCTTCCTCGCGCGCCGCCTGGGGAACGACCGCAACGCCGCGCTGCGCACCGGCCTCGTGCTCGCCCAGGGCGGCGAGTTCGGCTTCGCCTTGCTCTCCCTCGGCCTCGCCCAGCGCATCATGCGCCCGCCCATGGCAGAGTTCGGCCTGGCGGTGATCGTCGTGAGCATGCTGCTCAGCCCCCTCTTCCTCCGCTACAACCGTGCGCTCGCGGCGCGACTCTTCCCGGAGAGCGCCGCGGAGGAGCATGACCGGCTGCAGCACGACATCGGCAGGCATCAGGTGCACCTCGACAAGCACGTGGTCATCGTGGGTTACGGCCGCGTGGGCCAGAACGTGGCGCGACTGCTCGAGCCCGAGGGTTTCGAGTTCGTGGCCTTGGATCTCGATCCGGTGCGTGTGGCGCACGCCCGCGAGGCGGGTGACCCGGTGTACTACGGCGACGGCACCAACCGCGACGTGCTGCACGCCGCCGGTGTGGAGCGCGCCCGGGTCTTGGTCATCAGCTATTTCAAGGTGTCCACCGCACTCAAGATCCTGGCGCACGTGAAAAAGATGCGGCCGGACCTGCCGGTGCTGGTGCGCACCCGCGACGATGCGGAGCTGGAGAAGCTGCAGCTCGCCGGCGCCACCGAGATCATCCCGGAGACGCTCGAGTCTTCCCTGATGCTCGCCTCGCATCTGCTGCACATCCTCGGGGTGCCCATGGCGCATATCCTGCGCAAGATCCAGGAGGTGCGTACCCACCGCTACAGCCTGCTGCGCAGCGTGTTCCGCGGCCAGGATGCGCTGCCCATGGATCCCTCCCACGCCTTCCGCGAGCAGCTGCACACCGTGACCCTTCCCAAGGACGCCCGCGCGGTGAACCGCTCCCTCGCCGAACTGGACCTCAAGCGCCTGGGCGTGGTGGTCACGGCGCTCAGGCGCGAAGGCGTGGTGGGACGCCAGCCCCCCGCGGTCACGGTCCTGAAAGAAGGCGACGTGGTGGTGCTGTGGGGCACACCGGAGCATCTTGAGGATGCGGAAGAACGCCTGCTGCGGGGTTGATGCGCGGGCTTTAAGAAAGGTTAACTGGAGATCCTATGGTCAAGATCGGCACGCCGCTCACACCGAACGCCACGCGCCTCATGCTGCTCGGCTCTGGAGAGCTCGGCAAGGAGGTGCTCATCGAGGCGCAGCGCTTCGGTGTGGAGACCATCGCCGTGGACCGCTACCCGAACGCGCCCGCCATGCAGGTGGCGCACCGCCACCACGTGATCAACATGCTGGACGGGGCGGAGATCCGCCGGCTGGTGGAGAATGAGAAGCCCCATTACATCGTGCCGGAGATCGAGGCCATCGCGACCCCGACACTCCTCGAGCTCGAGAAGGAAGGCTGGACCGTGATCCCCACGGCACGCGGCGCGCGCCTGACCATGGACCGGGAGGGCATCCGCCGCCTGGCGGCGGAGGAGCTGAAACTCGCCACCTCCCCCTACCGTTTCGCCGGGAGCTACGAGGAATTCCGCGCCGCCATCCAGACGATCGGCCTGCCCTGCGTGGTGAAGCCCGTCATGAGCTCCTCCGGCAAGGGCCAGAGCATGATCCGCAAGGACGACGAGATCGAGCCCGCCTGGAAATACGGCCAGGAGGGCGGGCGTACCGGCAAGGGCCGCATGATCGTGGAGGGTTTCATCGACTTCGAGTACGAGATCACGCTGCTCACAGTGCGGCATGCGGGCGGCACGAGCTTCTGCCCGCCTATCGGCCACTTCCAGGACCAGGGGGACTACCGGGAATCCTGGCAGCCCCAGCCCATGACGCCCAAGGCGCAACGGGACGCAGAACGCATCGCCAAGCTCGTCACCGACAACCTGGGCGGTCGCGGCATCTTCGGCGTGGAGCTCTTCGTGAAGGGCGACGCGGTCTGGTTCAGCGAGGTCTCGCCCCGCCCCCACGACACGGGCCTCGTGACGCTCATCTCCCAGGACCTGTCCGAATTCGCGCTGCACGTGCGCGCCATCCTGGGCCTGCCCATCCCCGCCATCCGCCAGCAGGGCCCCTCCGCCTCTGCCGTCATCCTGCCCCACGGGGATTCCGACGGACCTTTATATGAGAACGTGGATGCGGCGCTCCGGGAACCGGATACCCTGCTCAGGCTCTTCGGCAAACCGGAGATCCGCGGCCACCGCCGCATGGGTGTAGCCCTGGCGCGGGCGGCGAGCATAGAGGACGCCCGCAGCAAGGCGCGCCGCGCTGCGGCAGCCGTGAAAGTGAAGCTATAAAGGAGTCCGTATGCCTTCCTTCGACGCCGTCTCCAAAGTGGATACCGCCGAGCTCACCAACGCCGTGGACCAGGCGAACCGGGAGATCGGCCAGCGCTACGACTTCAAGGGCTCCTCCGCGACGATCGAACGGGTCGAGAACCTCTTGACGCTCTACGGCGACAGCGATTTCCAGTTGAAGCAGGTCATGGACATCCTCTACGCCAAGGCGGCGAAGCGCGGCATCCACGTGCAGAGCCTCGACCCGCAGAAGACCGAGGCCATCGGTGGCGACAAGGCGAAGCAGGAGATCAAGGTCAAGCAAGGCATCGACAAGGAGCTGGCGAAGAAGATCGTGAAGCTCGTGAAGGACAGCGGCCTCAAGGTGCAGGCGGCGATCCAGGGGGAGGAAGTACGCGTGTCCGGTAAGAAGCGCGACGACCTGCAATCCTGTATCGCGCTCTTGCGCGGCGCGAAGCTGGAACAGCCGCTGCAGTTCGTGAACTTCAGGGACTGACGTTTATTTATCGTCGTCGTCGAACAGGCCCTGGTAGCCCTTGTCGTTTCCGACGGGCCCCACCCGCAGGTCCGCCTCGCCGACCGTGACCCTGAGTTCGACGTCGTCCTTGCCAGTCGCCTGCTGCAGCTCGCTGTTGCCGATGAAATGGAACGCGCTCGGAGGCGGAGCGTAGAGCTTACCGTTGAAGCTCAGGGCTGCGAGCCCGAAGCTGCTCTTCACCGAGACCCTGCCCGGCTGGGCGCTGTCGGTGATCGCGTGCACCCGTCCCACCCCCGTACTGGCCTTGAGCGGTCCGCCGGGCACGTGGATGGTGAGGTCCCCGGTCTCCAGGCGCGCAGTCACGCCGCCGCTCACGTCCCGGATCACCAGATGACCGGCGCCCATCGCGGCGTTCACCGCGAACCGCGCCGGCAGGGCGATGGTCCACCTCTGCTTCACGTCGGAATGGCTCTCATCCGAGGGGTAGATCAAGGAAACGGACAGCCCGTCACCACTCCGCTCCTGGTTGAGGCGCGCGCCCGCGAGGTCGTGCGCGGTGCTGTCACTCATCCAGCGGAATAACCAGAGGAAACTCTTCTGCCGCTGTTCGAGATCGAGCCGCACATGCACTGCCTCGTCAGCGGAGGCGGTGACCTTCACCTCGCCGGAACCGGCGACGAAGCTGAGGTGCGTGAGTCCGGCCGACGGCACGTCCGCGCTCAGGGCATCGGGCACCGCCGCGCGAGCCTGGACGGCGGCAAGGGTCGCCAACAGGGCCAGGGGGTACAGGCGCCACATCATTTGCCACCGCCCTTGTCGTCAGGGGGCGCGAGGCGCAGGGACACCTCGCCGATGTTCACGCTGAGTTTCATGTTGTCCGGACCGCTACCCTCGAGGGACAGGCTGTTGCCCAGGCCGCCGTGGGACTTGGACCCGCTCTTCTCGCCCTTGATGTAGAGTTCCGCATCGCCGATGTTGCTCGACAGGCTGATCTCGCCGTGCTGGGCACTGGCGGACTTGACGCGGATCTCGCCCACGTTGACGCTCGCACTCAAGGGCCCACGCAGGCTGTCGATACTGAGCTCGCCCACGTTGAGTTTCGCGTCCACGCCCCCCGCGTTGCCCTCGATGCTGAGCTCGCCGACGTTCATGTCCACCTTCGCGGCGAGGCGCGCGGGGAGCTGTACCTGCCATTCCTGTTTGAGGTCTTCCTCGTCGTCCTTGGAGGGATACTTGATGGACAGGGACAGGCGGCCGCCCTGGCGCTCCTGAGTGATGGATGCGGCGGCGATGTCCTGGGCGCTGCCGCTGCTCGCCCAATGGAAGAACCACAGGAATTCCTGCTCCTTCTGCCTGAGCTTCACCACCACATGCACCCGGTCGTCGCCGGCGGCGGTCAGATGCACCGCGCCGACGCCGACGCGCAGCGCGAGGGTATCGAGACCCGCGGCCGGGATGTCGGCGTTGAGGGTGCGTGCGATGGGGCCGGCGTCCGCGAGGGCGAGCCCCGGGATCAAGCCGAATAGCAGCAGCGCGGCGAGTCTCGTCATGATTGCATCTCCGGCAACCGTCCTATCCCTTGATGACGGTGATGCGACAACGGACGCTCTTCGCACCCGCGACGTTGAACGCGATCTCCACCGCGCGCGCCAGTATCTCGGGCTTGGTGACGGTTCCACCCAGATACACGCGCCCGTCGTCCGTGCTCACGGTCAATTCCGCGTCCTGGGTGAGGGGGTCGCCATCCAGGCCGGCACGCACTGCGCGCGCCAGGCTGGTGTGGGAGTCGGTACCGCTCCAGGAGGAACCATCGCCGCCGTCGTTGCCCACCGCCAGCACGCAGCCGCCAAGGTCGAGCAGGGCTGCGCTCAGGATCATCGCCGTCAGGATGCGTCGCATAGTCTCGATTCCTTCAGGTTGGATCAGATCTCGGAACGGTTTTGCCGGAACCACACCGCGCCGGCAGTGAAGGCGGCGGCCACGACGAGGCCGATCCAGAGTTCAGGGCTGGCGAAATAGCGGCCGATGGATTCGAGCGTCACCGGGTCGATCGCCACCCGCAGGTCTCCATCTCGCACCGAGACCAGATTGAAGGCGCGCGGGAACCAGTTCACCGCGTGCCCGAACCAGAGCCGGGCGAAATGGCCGGTCTTGAACACCCATCCTTCCGCACCCATGATGGCGAGCGGCGGGAGCACGGTCCACAGGAACGGCACTTTACGGGCCCAGCTCGAGGCCAGCATTCCCCAGGCGTAATACGGCAGGAACCACAGGGTCATGGCGCCGAGACCGTACGCCAGCAGCAGCCAGCCGCTCACCCAGCCCCAGGGATGCAACAGCAGCACCCACAGGTGCACCCCGAGGATGCCGCCGCCGATGAGGCCGAACACCAGCAGGATAAGCTCGAAGGCTATCGCGGCCGCGAACGTGAGCGCGGCGACCACGATGGAGGCCGTGAAGAGCTTGGCGAGCACGGTGCGCAGGTCCGAGACCGGCATGGAGCGCCAGAACAGCACACTGCGGTCTTTCCGGTCCGCGTACAGGCTGTCCAGCAGGTAGAAGAAACCCACGATCTGCATGATGAACGCGAACACAGCTCCCAACGACGTCGGCAGGATCTGCAGCAATGACGTGATCTGGTTCGGATCCATGGCCGCGAAGTCCGGCAGGTTCGAAAGCTCGAAGTGCTGCCCGTTCATCATCTCGATATTGCCGTTGACGGCGTTGCTGTAGCCGAACAGGACCGCCAGCAGCATGTAGAGGCTCAGCACCGTGAGGATGCCGAGCGTCACGAGCGGCACGATCCACAGGGAACGGTTCTCCCACAGCTCGCGCCGGATCAGCGTCTTGTCGAGTCGCGTCACGAGCGCATTCATTGCATGGCTCCTTTCATTTTCGCCACGAAGATGTCGGCGATGCTCGGGGTATGGATCTCGCCCAGCTTCGCCAGTTCTTCCTTGGCGATGCCCTCATAGAGGAACAGCTTCTTGCCGAAGATATCGCGCTCGTAGAGCGGCTTCAGGGCCTGGGCGGCCGCGGCCTTGTCCGGGCTCACCAGCACCTCGGTGTAATCCTCCGCCACCTGCTCCATGGAGCTGTTCAAGGTGATGGCGCCGTTGTTGATGAACATGAGGTCGGTGAGGATCTTCTCGATCTCCTCCACCTGGTGGGTGGTCACGATGATGGTGCGGCTGCCGTCGAAATAGTCGCCCAGCAGGCTGGTGTAGAACTCCTTGCGGTACAGGATGTCGAGGCCCAAGGTCGGCTCGTCGAGCACCAGCAGCTTGGCGTCGATGGCCATGATGAGCGCCAGGTGCAGCTGGGTCACCATGCCCTTGGAGAGCTCGCCCACCCTGCTCTTCTGCATGATCTTGGTGCGCTCCAGGAAATGCATGGCGCGCTCACGGCTGAACTTGGGATGGACGGCCTCCACGTATTGGATCGCGTCAGACACCTTGAGCCAGCGGGGCAGCACCGCCACGTCGGCGATGAAGCACACGTCGCGCATGAGACGATGGCGGCCGAGACGCGGGTCGTGACCGAGCACGTCGAGCTCGCCGTCGAAATCCGTGAGGCCGAGGATCGCCTTCAAGGCCGTGGTCTTGCCGGCGCCGTTCGGGCCGATGAAGCCCACGATGCGGCCTTCCTCGATGTCGAAATCCACCTTGTCGAGCGCCCGCACGCTGCCGTACTGCTTGCTCAAGCCGCGCGCTTTCACCAGAGTGCTCATGATTTGCTCCCCTTACTGTCGCTGGCCGCCTTGAGCAGCTCTTCCACATCCAGGTCCAGGCGCTGGATGCGTTGCAGCATCTGCGGCCATTCGTTCTTCACGAACTGTTCACGCTCGTTCTTCATGAGGTTGCGGCGTGCGCCCTCCTTGACGAACATGCCCAGGCCGCGGCGCTTCTCCACCAGCGCCTCGTCGACCAGGGACTGGTAGCCCTTGAGCACGGTGAGCGGGTTGATCTGGTACTCCGCCGCGACGGAACGGACCGACGGCAGCGGGTCGCCCTCCTTGAGGGCGCCTTCCAGGATCATGGCGACCACCCGATCCCGGAGTTGCCGGTAGATCGGTTGGTTGTCACTCCAATTGGGTTCCATGACCATGGCCTCGCTGCACTAGCGTGATAGTTGAGTAAAACCCTTTCTTACCTTAGCCGCCTTAGCGGGCAAAGACCAGGGCGCGGATGAAGCTGATCACGTTATGCATGGCCGAAGACCGGTTGGCGGTGCGCATGGCCACCGTCTGCGTGGCTTTCACCGTGATACGGCCGAGATACATCGTGCCGGGAGCTACCGCGGTATTGGCCGCCACACGCGCGCCTTCCGCCGTCGCAAGCAGGGTGCCGGGATAGCGGCTGTGAGGAGTCTTCCCATTGGCGGCATATCGACCGGCGGGGGTGACGGTGACGCTTCCCAAGTAAAGCGTGCCCGGCATGGCCGTGGGGCTTACCGTGATCTTGCCGAGGTACAGGGTGCCACTCGCGCCCGGCTCCAGCATGCGCATCCGCGCGTGGGAACCGGAGGTCTGGGCCGCGGCGCTGCCGGCGGATGCCAAGCCCAAGACAAGGGCGGCGCTCGCGATCTGAAGTCTGGTGTTCATGGCTCTCTCCTTCCTTCCGTACAGGGGGCCTTGGTAGGCCTCCTCAGTAGTGGTGTTGTAGATAACTATAACACTAAAAAAAGATATTGCAAGAGCCTTGGGAGAATATTTGCCAAATATGATGTAAATCCATATAAACCAATAAGTTACATTCATGCCTGATAGACCAGCACTACAGGAACCGCCTGCTGCGAGGACCCTTTTCCGCACTGCCGCTAATACACCCCGACCCAAACCACCCCTTCACCTAGCCCCCCAGGCCCCGGTGGGGCCTGCACCGGCGCCGCTTTGGGCCGGTGCTAAAATTCGCGCTCCGTTTTTAGGGGTCCTCAGGCCTTATAAGCCCGCGGGCCCGTCCCCAGGCATCCTGCGTAGGAGCGACTCCATGGCCATGAAGAAACCCGTCCGCATCGCCGTGACCGGCGCTGCGGGCCAAATCGGTTATCAGCTCATCTTCCGTATCGCTGCCGGCGACATGCTGGGCCCGAGCCAGCCTGTGATCCTGCAGCTCCTGGAGGTGAGCCCGGCGCTCCCGGCCTTGAACGGTGTGGTGATGGAATTGAACGATTGCGCCTTCCCGCTCGTGTCAGGCATCACCGCCACCGACAGCGCCGAGACCGCATTCAAGGACGCGGACTACGCCCTGCTGGTGGGCGCGAGGCCCCGCGGCCCGGGCATGGAACGCAAGGACCTGTTGCTCGAGAACGCCAAGATCTTCTCGGCCCAGGGCAAGGCGCTCAACGCCGCGGCCAAGAAGAACGTGAAGGTGCTGGTCGTGGGCAACCCCGCGAACACCAACGCGCTCATCGCCGCGTCCAACGCGCCGCGCATCCCGCGCAAGAACTTCAGCGCCATGATGCGCCTCGACCACAACCGTGCCCTGTCGCAGCTCGCGGCTAAGACCGGCAGCCACGTCACCGACATCAAGCGCATGACCATCTGGGGCAACCACTCCTCCACCCAGTACCCCGACATCGGCTCCGCCACCGTGAAAGGCAAGCCGGCCGCGAAGTGGGTGGACGAGCACTGGGTCAGGAACGAGTTCATCCCGACCGTGCAACAGCGCGGTGCGGCCATCATCAAGGCGCGCGGCGCTTCCTCGGCCGCCTCTGCGGCCTCGGCGGCCATCGACCACATGCGCGATTGGGCGCTCGGCACCCCGAAAGGCAGCTGGGTGAGCATGGCCGTGGCGGCGGACGGCAGCTACGGCGTCAAACCCGGCATCATGTACGGCTACCCCGTGACCTGCAGCAAGGGCCAGTGGAAGATCGTGAAGGGGTTGAAGCTCGATGCCTTCTCTCAGGAACGGATGCGCGCCACCGAGGCGGAATTGCGCGAGGAACGCGATGGCGTCAAGGACCTGCTGCCACCGGCATAAGGTCGCGCGCCCATGGGCCGCCTCCATATAGACCTGCCGGAGCGCTTCCCCTTCGAGACCGAGCTCGAGGTGCGGGTCGGCGACCTCAATTACGGCAACCACCTGGGCAACGACTCGGTCCTGACGCTGGTCCACGAGGCACGCCGCCGCTACCTGCATGCCTTGGGCGTGGAGGAGATCGGTGCCGACGGCGTCGGCTTCGTGGTGGCGGACGCGGCCGTGGTCTACCGGGCCCAGGCCTTCCACGGCGACCGGCTCCGCTTCCAGCTGGCGGCCGGCGAGCTCCAGAGCCGCGGCTGCGCCGTGTTTTGCCGGGTGAGCGGCGCCGTGGACGGCCGTACGGTGGCGGAGGTGCGCACCGGTCTGGTGTGTTTCGATTTCCGCGCCCAGAAGACCCTGGTGCTCCCGGAGGCCCTGCGCCTCAGACTCGAGGGAAAAGGCTGAGATGCCTCTACGGGGGCGGGGGGCTGGGGTATAGTTTTCCCTGCGGTGCCTGAAGCAACAAGAACGGAATCCCCATGCTGATCGCGTCCCTGTGGCTCGTGGTCTTCATCGGCGGCAGCCTGGCGCTCGCCTACCAGCGGGTGCCGCTGTTCCTCGCCACCGCCGCCTACGTCGTCTACCTCATCCTCTATACGCTCACGGGCGCGGGCCCGGTGTGGCTCAAGCTTTCCTGCTGGGCGCTGTTCCTGGTCGTGGCCCTCCCGGTCAACATCCCGGCGATCCGCCGCCGTTACGTCTCCAAACCCCTGCTCGACCTGTTCCGCAAGATCATGCCGGAGATGTCGGACACGGAGGCGGCGGCGTTGGAAGCGGGCACGGTGTGGTGGGACGGGGAACTGTTCAGCGGCCGCCCCAACTGGACGCGGCTGCTCAACACCCCGGTCCCGAAACTCTCCCCCGAGGAGCAAGCCTTCCTCGACACGGAGGTGGAGGAGGTCTGCGGCATGCTGGACGAGTGGAAGGTCACCCACGTGTGGGGCGACCTGCCGCCGGAAGTCTGGGACTACCTGAAGAAGAAAGGCTTCTTCGCCATGATCATCCCCAAGCGCTATGGCGGGAAGGAGTTCTCCGCCCTGGCGAACTCGGAGGTGCTGGCGAAGCTCGCGACCCGCAGCCCCACCTGCGCCTCGACGGTCGCCGTGCCGAACTCCCTCGGGCCGGCGGAACTCCTGTTGCGCTACGGCACCGAGGAGCAGAAGGACCATTACCTGCCGCGTCTCGCCTCGGGCGTGGATGTGCCCTGCTTCGCGCTCACCGGGCCGACTGCCGGTTCCGACGCCGCCTCCATCCCCGACCACGGCCTCGTCTGCAAGGGGATGTGGCAGGGGAAGGAGATCGTCGGCATGCGCCTCAATTGGGACAAGCGCTACATCACGCTCGCCCCGGTGGCAACCGTCCTCGGCCTCGCGTTCCGTCTCAACGACCCGGACCACCTCATCGGCGAGACCGAGGACTACGGCATCACCTGTGCGCTCATCCCGGTGGACCTGCCGGGCATCGCCATCGGCCGGCGCCATCTCCCGCTGAACCTGCCGTTCCAGAACGGCCCGACGCAAGGGAAGGACGTATTCGTGCCGCTGGATTTCATCATCGGCGGCACCAAGATGGCCGGGCAGGGTTGGCGCATGCTCATGGAGTGCCTGGGCGCCGGACGCGCCATCTCCCTGCCCTCCAACACCACCGGCGGCGCACGGCTCGGGATCTACGCCACCGGCGCCTACGCGCGGGTGCGCAAGCAGTTCCATCTCGCCATCGCGCGCTTCGACGGCATCGACGAGGTCCTCGGCCGCATGGGCGGCACGCTCTATGCCATGGAAGCGGTGCGCGTCATGACCGCCGGTGCGATCGACCAGGGGGAGGCCCCCGCGGTCTGCGCCGCGATCTCCAAGTGCCACGTAACCGAACTCTCGCGCCACATCGCGAACGACGCCATGGACGTGCACGGCGGCAAGGGCATCCAGCTCGGACCGCGCAACTACCTGGGACGGGGTTACCAGTCGGTACCGATCGCCATCACCGTCGAAGGCGCGAACATCCTGACCCGCAACCTCATGATCTACGGTCAAGGCGCGATCCGCTGCCACCCCTATGTGCTCAAGGAGATGCGCGCGGCGGCCGAACCCGATCACGCCAAGGCCCTCACGGACTTCGACGACGCACTGTTCCGTCACGTGGGTCTCGCCCTGAGCAACGCTGCCCGCTCGCTGTGGCTCGCGCTCACCTTCGCGCGCTTCACGCACGTGCCGGTGACCACCCCCACGGAACGCTACTACCAGCACATCAACTGCTTCAGCGCCGCCTTCGTGCTGGCCTCGGACGCCGCCATGCTGACCCTCGGCGGCGCTCTCAAGAAGAAGGAGAAGCTCTCGGCGCGCCTCGGCGACATGCTGAGTTACATGTACATCGCCTCCGCCGTGCTGAAGCGTTTCGAGGACCAGAACCGGCCGGCGGAGGATCTGCCGCTGGTGGAATGGGCCTGCCGCGACGCCCTCTACCGGCTGCAGGAATCCATGCACGGTTTCCTGCGCAACTTCCCCAACCGCTTCGTGTCCGGGGTGCTGCGCTTCCTGATCTTCCCCCGCGGGCGCCTGTATTCGGCGCCGAGCGACGAGCTGGCCCATCAGATCGCCGAGCTCATCTCCACCCCGAGCGCCGCCCGCGAACGGCTGACGCGCAACACCTACGTGGGCGACCCGCAGAGCCCCGTGGGTATGTTCGCCGAGGCACTGACGCTGGCGCATAAATCCGAGGCACTGGAACGCAAGCTACGGGACGCCGAGAAGGCCGGCACCTTCAAGGTGGCGAGCGGCGCGTCCCGCGTCCTCGCGGCGGAGGAGGCGAAGCTCATCAGCGATGCCGAAGCCCGCGAACTGCTGCGCCTCGAAGAACTCACCCAGGCCATCATCGGTGTGGACGACTTCGCACCGGATGAACTGGGGACTCGTCCCTTCAGATCAGCACGGACCTGACGATGTCCGTGATCTATGAAGTCACGCTGGACATCGACGCCGGGCGTGCCGCGGAGTTCGACGGCTGGCTCCAGGGGCACGTGGGGGAGATGCTCGCGCTGCCCGGCTTCCTGGACGCTCGTATACTGAAACCGGAGGCCGAAGCGGGAGCCTCGAACCGGCGGGTGGTGCAGTACACCCTCGCCGGCCGGGCCGAGCTCGACCGCTACCTCGCCGAACATGCCCCGCGCATGCGCGCCGCGGGCGGCGAACGCTTCGGCACCGCGCTCACGGCGAGCCGCCGGGTGCTGGATCTCGACCGGACCCTCACGCCTCTCCCCGCCCTTCCCGGCAGCGACGCGGATGCGCACCGCTGCAAGAACTGTGGCACGCCGCTCCAGGGCAAGTTCTGCGCGGAATGCGGCCAGCGCAGCCACACCTACGTGGCGCCGTTGCGGCAGATCCTCGAGGACTTCGCCAGCCACCATTTCGGTTTCGACAGCAAGCTGCTGCACAGCCTGGTCCCGTTGCTCTTCAGGCCCGGCTTCCTCACCAGTGAGTATTGCGCCGGCCGTGAGGAGCGCTACGTCAAGCCATTCCGGCTGTACCTCTTCAGCAGCGTGCTGTTCTTCTTCCTGGCCGCCTTCATGTGGCCCCAGCTCGAGCACGGCTCCGCGGGGGTGGCGAACGTGGTCATGGGCGCGAACGCGAACCTCACCCCGGCGGAGAAGGAACAGACCCGCCACAAGCTCGAACAGTCGCTGGCCGACATCGACCGGCAAGCGGACGGCCCTGAGAAGCAGCTGGCCCACGCGATCGTGCAAGGCCAGTTGGACAGCCTCAACGCCGTACCCAAGGCTGTCACCCGTGCTGCGCCTTCGGCGGCGACGGCGAAAACGGCCGCCGGCAAGCCGCGCATGACTTACAACGCCGCTGTCTCCGACAAGGGCGATCTCGACATCCAGCTCGATGCGAACGACGCCGCGAAGACCGGCGCCGAGAAAGGCATCGTCGACACGCTCAGCCACATCAAGGACAACGAGGCGGAGTTCAAGAAGCAGTTCTACCGCAACCTGCCGAAGATGATGTTCCTGTTCCTGCCGCTCGTCGCTATCCTGCTGAAGATCCTCTACGTCCGTTCGCGACGGCTGCTGGTGGAACACTTCATCTTCACACTGCACCTGCATTCCCTGTTCTTCGTCATCATGCTGCTGCTCATGCTGGTGCTCACCACCGCCAAGCTGCTGCCCGGGCTCGGCCCTCTCAAGGACCACGCCGGCAGCGTGGTGGGCTGGTACGTGACGATCTACTTCTTCCTGGCGCTGAAGTTTTTCTACCGCCAGTCCTGGCTCAAGACCGGGCTCAAGTTCTGCCTGCTGTTCATCAGCTACTTCATCGCCATGGGCATCACCATGGCCGCGGCACTGGTCCTCACCGCGGTGGAAATCTGAAAGGCAGGGTCTAGACTTGTACTCCCCTTCCCCGTGAGAGCGCGGCCATGAAAGCGGCATATGTCATCCCTGCACTGATCCTGCTTGCGGCCCTGAACCCGGCTGCGGCCGACTCACCGGCCCCGCCCGCCCGGCTGAAAGCACCGGCCGGCGCTGCGGCCGCCATCGTCTCCCCCACGGACGGCGCCAGCGTGGCGAACCCCGTCACCGTGATCTTCACCCTGAAGGGCATGGGGGTCGCGCCCGCGGGCGTGGAGCGGACCGACGCCGGCCATTTCCACCTGCTGGTGGATGCAGGGCTGCCACCCCTCGACGCTCCCATCCCCAAGGACGAGCAGCACCTGCACTTCGGCGGCGGCCAGATCCAGGCGACCCTGACCTTGAGCCCCGGCAAGCACACCCTGCAGCTCCTCATGGGGGATGCCCGTCACCTGTCTTTCGACCCGCCTGTGGTCTCCCCCCAGATCACCATCATCGTGAAATGACAACAAAAATGGAGCTTAACTAGCTATTTCTTAAGGTTTTTTATAAAAACCCCCCAAGGCTAGCAAGCGCCGGTTTGCAGACTGGGAAAATAGGCCTAAATTAACTTAATACAGGACCCGCGCCCGTCTCTCCGGACGGCCGCTTCCCTACAGGGACACCCGATCCAGCAAAGCCGGTGCCGCTGCGTGAGACTCGCGAGCGCCTTCGATCATTCGCCCAGCCTCGTCGCGTTGACGCGCCTCGATGACGACCGCCTTGTGGACGTGAACGGCACCCTGGCGAAGAGCCTCGGGTACAGCCGCGACGAGGTGCTCGGCAAGACACCCGCCGAACTCGGGGTGGCCCCGGCGCGCATGCGCCAGGCATTCCTGGAGCAAGTGCGGCATTTCCGCTCGCTCGCCGGTGAACCGGTGCGCATGCGCACCAAGGGTGGCGAGGAGCTCCGCGGCCTGCTCAACGCGGAGGTCCTGACCCTGGACGGCGTGGACTACGTCCTCAGCATCATCCAGGACATCCGGCCCCACGAGGCGCGTGACGCCGCCCGCCGGCGCGCCGAAGCCCGCTACCGCAGCATCTTCGAGAACGCCATCGAGGCGATCTATCAGACCGCGCCCGATGGCCAATTCATCGACGCGAACCCGGCCTTGGCGAAGCTCCTGGGTTATGCCTCGCCCAGCGAACTCATCAAGAACGTCCGCGACATCGGCCGGGAGATCTACGTCGATGCGTCCACCCGCGCGGCGCTGCTGAAGACCCTGCAGGAGAAGGGCCGCATCGAGAACCATGAGGTGCAGGTGCGCCGCCGCGACGGCAGCACCCTGTGGATATCCGAGAACGCCCGCGCCGTCCATTCCGACAGCGGCGAGCTCATGTACTACGAAGGTACCTTCGTGGATGTGACCGCGCGGCGCACGGTCGAAGCGGCATTACAGGTATCGGAGGAGAAATACCGCACCCTGGTGGACCACAGCCAGGACGGGGTGTTCATCACCTTCGAGGGCAACTACACCTACGTGAACCAGGCTTATGCCGACATGCTGGGCTACGCCGTCAATGAGATGGTCGGCACGCCTTGGATGCACTTCATCGCCCCCGAGGACCGTCCTTTCCTCGAGGATCTGTGGAAGAAGCGCCGCGCCGGCCACTGGGAGAAGAACGCTTACGAGGTACACCTCCTGAAGAAGGACCGCGCGACGCGCCTGCTGGCCTCGGTGCGCTCAGGCCCGATCATACTCGAGGGACGCCTCGCCAGCACCGGCACCATCCGCGACATCACCGAGGAGCGCCGCACGCAGCACGCGTTGCTGACGGCCGAGCAGAAGTTCCGCGCCATCTTCGAGAACGCGGTCATCGGCATGTATCAGAGCACCCCCACCGGCCAATACATCCGCGCCAACCAGGCGCTGGCGGAGATCTTCGGTTACGCCTCGCCCGACGCGCTCATGAGCAGCGTCAACAACATCAGCGAGCTCTACAAGCATCCCGTGGAGCGCCGCACCATCAACGCCGAACTGGAGAAGCACGGCGTGGTCACCGGCAAGGAGTTCGAGATGCGCCGGCGCGACGGCCGCAGCATCTGGGTGTCGCTGAACGCACGGGTGGTGCGCGATGCGAACGGCGAGGTCGCCTACTACGAAGGCTCGCTGCAGGACGTGAGCACGCGCCGCGAGATGGAGGCGGCGCTGCAGCGTTCCGAACAGCGCTATCGCCTGCTCGTGGACCACAGCCAGGTCGGCGTGTTCATCAACGAGAACGGCTACTACACCTACGTGAACCACGCCTTCGCCGCCATGCTGGGCTATACGGAGGCCGAGATCACCGGTGCGAGCTACCGCGACGTGTTCCCGCCCGAGGAGCTCGCGGCGGCCGACGACCGCTTCCTGCGGCGCCAGCGGGGCGAGGACGTGCCCAACAACTACGAGTCCTCCCTGCTGCACAAGGACAAGAAGACCCGGGTGGCGGTGACCCAGAGCATCGGCACCATCGACGTGGAAGGGCGGCGCTTGATGATCGGCACGGTCCGCGACATCACCGAACAGAAACGCATCGAGGCGCAGCTGCGCCACAATGCCACCCATGACCCGCTCACCGGCTTGCCGAACCGCACGCTGTTCATCGAGCGGCTCGCCCAGGCGATGGCCCGCAGCCGCCGCAAGGGGGCGGCAGGCTACGCGGTGCTGTTCATCGACCTCGACAGCTTCAAGGTGGTGAACGACAGCCTGGGCCACGCGGCCGGCGACGAGATGCTGCTGCAGGTGGCGCAGCGCCTCAAGACCTGCCTCGGGCCCTGGGACACCATCGCGCGCCACGGCGGCGACGAGTTCACCATCCTCGTGGGGCAGGCGGAGAGCTCACAGGACGCGGTGGAGGTGGGGGAGCGGGTGCTCGCGGAATTGCTGCGCCCCATCCGTCTCGGTGAAAACGAGATCTACACCAACGCCAGCATCGGCATCGCGCTCGGCCAGCCCGACTACGCTTC
Source organism: Gammaproteobacteria bacterium (assembly GCA_035455665.1). Lineage (GTDB taxonomy): Bacteria > Pseudomonadota > Gammaproteobacteria > Natronospirales > REEB76 > DASUBN01. The sequence continues at coordinate 16,593 of DATIEQ010000223.1, forward strand.
CACTGAGGAGCTGCTGCGCGATGCGGACACGGCCATGTATCGTGCCAAGGCGGCGGGCAAGGCGGGTTACGTGGTGTTCGACCAGGAC